>NZ_BMPP01000009.1 GCF_014647655.1 Deinococcus malanensis | reverse complement strand
GGGAGCTGTAAGGCAGGCGTCTAGACTGTGGCGCATGACTGGGGTGAAGTCGTAACAAGGTAACTGTACCGGAAGGTGCGGTTGGATCACCTCCTTTCTATAGGTCACGTCGACAACACCAGATGCGTTCACGAGTACCCCAGGCTGAAAAGCCTGGGGTACTTTTCTTTTGCCTGCCCTCTCTATTTCTGGTCTTCAATACGTTGGCAAACGGGGGTCAGAGTGCTGTGATGGTGCGTGCCTACAATCAGTAAAACCATGCAGCATAACAATGCCTCCCGCTCCCTGGCGGACCTCACCGGAAGCGAGCCTCAGGTCCTCTACCAGGTGGGACAGAATGTAGCAGCCCTGCAGAATCACTTGAGTCGCCAGCCTTCTTTACGGATTGTGTTGCTCCGGATGACTCCGCCTATGGTAATGGCCATCCATGGACAGCGCCTGATGCGGCCGTCCTCACCCCTCCGCCTGGACTCGGACATGGGACATGGGGCTCACCTGACCACATTGATGCACGGAGAGCTCGGGGTACACAGTGTAAATCCGGCTTCAGTCCTGCAGGCCGGGAAGGTCTTTGAGATTCGCGGCGATGACCTGGATCGCATCAGTGAGGCCACCCGCGCTGTAGCTGCAGCCCGGGACATAGAGCTACAGGCAGCTGGAATGGGGCGCCGGGGCTTTCTGGCACGTCTGAAACCTGCTATTGGAGGAAGAAAGCATGGGGTACAGAGTGCGCTGGCTGGTCTGCATGAAGCCATCTCAGAAGCTCGGGGCCATCAACTGGGCGCTGATCATCTGGATGCATCGGCGGAGCAGAGGAAATGGGAGGACGTATAGCAGGATTCGCGTCTGTTAACCAAAGGCCTTTGGTGGTCCAAGCCTCGAAATGGGCATCTTGTAGACCCTGGAGCCGTCTGTGCCCTCGATTGGGCAAGGATTGGTCTCCAGTGGTGCGTCATCGCGGGCAATAATCGAGTTTGTGTTCCCTGCGCTGGATCCCTTCGACTCTTGCATGCTTGCAGTCAGTGACGGTAACCAGATTTACTGGGAGGTTTCCAGAAATCCTCACGGGCAACGCGCGGTGTACCTCCACAGGCGTCCGGGAGGCGGGATGGCAACTGGGTACCGGCGGCGCTTTGATCCCGAGCGCTTTTTTATTGTCGGATTCGAGCAACATGGGTGTGGTCGTAGCCGCCCTTTGGCCATCGAGAATCTGTCCACCCTGCCTACCAACACCACGCAAACGCTCATTACAGACATGGAGGTCCCCCGAACGCATCTGAACATTGACCGCTGGCTTCTTAACGGCGTCTCCTGGGGGACGACCCTTGCCCTGGCTTATGCACAGCAGCACCCGCAGCGGGTCAGTGGCATCGTCTGCTTTGCCATCGCCACCACATCTCCGGAGTACGTGCGGTGGATTACCGAAACGGTGGGCTTGCTGTTTTCCCGGGAGTGGGCGTAGTTTGTTGAAGCTAGGCACATGCGTCCCGGTCAGCGCGTTGTGGACGCCTATTACGACCTCCTCACCAGCCAAGACCCTGAAACCCGCCGGGCAGCTGCCATGGCGTGGACTGCCTGGGAGGAAACGCATGTTTCTCTGGATCCCAGTTGGCAGCCCGGTCACATGCTCAGCGCAACGGACGCGGTGACGCAGCAGAACTTCGCTACCCTCGTTACGCATGACTGGAAGCACGCTGCGTTCCTGCCCGGACGGGGCCTTCTCGACCACATGGAAGCCCTGAAGCACATTCCCGGAGTGCTGATCCACGGACGGTTCGACGTCAGCGGGCCGACAGGATTCGCCTGGGAGCTTCACCAGGCCTGGCCGGGCAGCCAATTCATCCTGGTAGACGATGAAGGTCATGGTGGTCCAAAGATGGTTGAGGCGATGACTGCTGCCAACAGCGCTTTTGCCACAGGACAGTAGAGGGGTGGTTCGGCGCCGCGCGATGAAGCAGGCGGGGTGAACGAGACCGAGGCCATTCCGGCTTGTTCGCTTGTCTTGAGCATCAGCCGCCGCAACGATAGCTACTGGGCAATGGCTCGTTAGCTACTGGGCAATGGCTCGTTCAGCTTTTCAGCGCCGTCTGTACCAGCGCAGTAGACGTGCGTCCTGGATATTGTGCTTCCGGTTTTGCGATTAGTGCCTCTCCATGTCCGCTGCAGCGGCTCAGCGTCCAAGGGGTCACTGGCGGATACCTGATTTCCATGTCGGCTGCCTCAGGACGTCCCGCCTGGACGAGGCTTCCACGCTGGCGTACACCGAGGTCATTTCAGCAGAAACAGCCCTTGTGGTGCGGCCATGACCGGCCATAAATACCATCGTTGTTCGGTCCATTCTTCCTGATGTACTCACCGAAGGGTAGAAGAGCCCCACGAAGCCGTGGGGCCTGCCCTTCCGCCTTCACTCGGGCGGTCTGGTTGTGTGGGTAAAGACACTTTAGCCCACTTCTCCCGGGCATTCGTCCTGAGGAGATCGTCGGTGCTTACCCTGAGGAGATTTGCAGCCGCCAGGGGCATGTCGCCCAGGTGGCGCAGCGCTCTGCGAAAGCAAGTGTCTGAAGCCCACAGTTTCCCGGCCATGGAAAAACCAGGAGGCCTGAGGGTCGCAGAGACTCCCTGATTCCCTACAGGGCAGGTTGGGTAAGGCGCACAACGGTCAACCAGTGCGACGACCAGCACGCTGAAGCGGCGTCAGAAGCTCAGGCATGCAAGTGCTCGCAGGTGCTCAGGTCTGCTCGGGCACACCCCACCAGGGAAGATCCGCGAAGGGATAGTGCGCGTCGTTGCCTGACTGCAATGCCCGGTAGAATTCCGCAAAGTTATAGCCGGGCTGGTAGCCGAGCCCGGCCCTGGCCTTCTCGATGGACCAGTACACATGCCCCCAGGCACCCAGCAGCTCATCAATGTTTTCTCCGCGCCGGGTCACCAGATCTGCAATGCCTGGGAACCGGGACTCCAGCAGGGCCCTGGGGTCTTCCCTCCACTGAGGCAGCTGTTCCAGCGAGAAAGGGACTGCGGCCATGACGTTGAAGGCGTCAAACATGATCGTGTCGTTCTTCAGGCCAAGCAAAAAAGCCTGAGCAACATCCCGGTCGTCCACTCCGCCCTTGAGAAGCCGGAATCCGTACCGCAGAAAGTTTTCGGGGACGAACATGCCGAGGCGGTACGAGATGGTCCGGATGCCATGGCTCCGGCTATAAAAGCCTGCCAGTTCCTCGGCAAGCGTCTTGGTCAGCCCGTAGAAGTCTCCTGGCAGACAGGGCAGGTCTTCCGTGACGACTGCAAAGCTGCTGTCCGGCACACTGATACTCGCGCCATACACGCCCATGGTGCTGCACAGGAGCACCTTCCTGATGCCGTGCTCACGCGCTGCCTCATAGACGTGGTAGGTCCCTTCCATGTTGAGTTTCCAGAACTCGTCCCTGGAATGGTTTTGAAGGTGAACGCCGTGCAGCGCGGCGCCGTGAACAATGATGTCTGCATCTTCAGCGGCCCGGAACACATCTGCTTTGCTGCTTGCGTCCCCCTGAATAAATTCATACGGGGTGTCCAGCGGCCGGAAGTCCATCAAGACAGGGGTATAGCCGTTGTCCTGGAGGGCGGGCGCCAGCACCCGGCCCAGATTCCCTCCTGCACCTGTGATCAGCACCTTCATACAGACTCCTGCGTCAGGTCCATCACGGCCACCCGCCTTCATTCAGAGGGGTCACGATGACCTCGTTCAGCACCAGTTCTGGCGGCGCAGCACACATCCAGGCCAGCAGATCCGCCACCCGGTCAGGCGGAAGGGCGTCCACCGGTGGTGCGGCAGGCGGCTTCTGATCTTCGCGTGCCTGGGGTTCGAAGGCGCCCCAGCCGGTGGCCATGCCGCCGGGGTAGACCACACAGGCCCGAATGCCGTGCGGTTTGCCCTCTGCCGCCAGCGCCTGCGTGAATCCGGTCAGCCCGAACTTCGAGGCGCAGTAGGCACTCCCATTGGCCCAGCCCCGTTTGCCTGCCACAGAAGACACGTTGATGATCGTGCCGCGTCCTGCGCGCTGCATGTGCGGAAACGTAGCTTTGGCCAGCAGAAAGGGAGCGCGCAGGTTGACGTCCAGAACGCGGTCCCAGTCCTGGGCGCTGAGGTCGGTTACCGGTCCGGGTACGTCCGTGGCGGCATTGTTCACGAGAATGTCCAGGCCTCCCAGTGAGTGCACCGCCTGCTGCACCACTTCCATCAAAGCTGGTCCCGAGGACAGGTCAACCGGACACACCAGTGCTCGTCTCCCCAGGGATTCAGCTTCGCGCGCAACGGCCAGCAGATCGCTTTCGCTGCGGGCCAGCAGGACAAGGTCGGCGCCTGCCCGGGCAAGAGCAGGTGCGGTGGCGCGCCCCAGCCCACTGCTGGCCCCGGTGACCAGGGCCACCTGCCCGGACAGAGCATCTGGCGCCATACGGCCCTGGGCAGTCATGCACGGGTTCCCGCGGTGACAGTCTCGATGTGTTGGGCATCCTTTTCGTCCAGCAGGGGCCGGGTGGATGCGACGACATTCTGCTCAACCTGCTCCGGGGTCTTGCCGCCGGGAATGGCCACCGACACCGCCGGGTGATTCAGCACAAAACGCAGGGCCAGCTGGCCCATGCTGCGTTCCTGAGAGGTCAGCACACCCAGCTGCTGCACCTGATCAAGCTGCGTCTGGTACCAGTCTTCCTGAGGCCAGCCGTGGCGCACGTCTCCCTCCGGGAACCGCGTCTCGGCCGTAAACTTTCCGGTCAGCATGCCCATGCGCAGGGGGCCGCGTACCACCACCCCGATGCCCTGCTCAAGGCAGTACGGCAGGATGTGCTGCTCCGCCTTGCGGTTAAGCAGGCTGTAATCGAGTTGCACTACATCAAGTGTGCCGTCCTGGTTGAAATGCTGGACATACGCGAAATCATCGGTCGAGACTCCGACGGCCCGCACCCGGCCTTCCTGTTTCAGCTGGGCGAAGGCCGTGAGGAACGCTTCTGTTTCCCGTGGGTTGTTCCACCAGATGTGGTCGAAATATACATCGATGTAGTCGGTGTCCAGCCGGCGCAGGCTGTCTTCGAAGGCAGAGATGATCTTCTCGGGGCGGTCGTAGACAGGCTCACGCTTCGGATCGCGGTGGTGGCCCATCAGGCCGCCTTTGCTGGCCACGACGATCTGATCACGGCGGTTTTTGATGACCTGGGCGACCAGCGTTTCGCTGTGCCCGTTGCCATATACGTCTGCCGTGTCGATGAAGTTGACCCCCAGTTCCAGCGCCCGCTCCATCGCGCGGATGGAGGCGGCGTCCTCGACCGGACCCCAGGCGTCCCCCCCGATGGCCCAGGCGCCGAACCCGATTTCTGAAACCTCGATACCTGTCCTGCCCAGCTGACGGTGATGCATACATGGCTCCTTTGGGCGACGCAAGATGGTGTGAACTCACCTTAGACCCTGAGGAAAGACACGCGCATGCCTGCAACTGAGGCGTGAAGAAAGACCAAAGTTCTGGCGCCTGTCACATCTGGCACGAGTCTTGATGATCTGGGGTTCTGGGCCGGTGGCACATCTGAACCATCCGCGACCGGGTTAATGACTCAAGCGCTTGTTGCCAGCGCGGGTCTCCACGGACGGCTGTGTGCCTCTTCTGTGTTAGGTCTGTGCTGGTCTTGTCTGTGGCGACTTTCGCCGGATCCGCTCAGCGCATGGGCCGCCGGACGTACCCGTTGTTGACCGCCGGGGGAAGGCCGGCGTCCAACTCCCGGAAGACGAACTGGATCATGGCATGGGCCAGATCGTCGCGGGACTCTGCCGCCCAGGAGAGGGTCTGAAACGGCATCTCAACCGCATATACCTGCCCGTCCACGGACGCTGCCTGCTTGATGGTGATCAGAAATGCTCCGGACAGACCTTCTGGGCGCCCTTCGACGTACACGAGCACGTCCTGCGGGACCTGTGCTTGCAGATCTTCCCGCAGATGGGCTGCATTGAGGTGGGATTGAGCAGTCATTTCAGGCACACTAGCCACTCGTTCCACACAGGAACGTCACGGTAAAGCGTTCCGGTCCGGGCCTTGGGCTATCCAGTCTTCCTGCAACGATGTCTGACCTGAACCATGAGGTAGTGGTGGAGCCCTTGCCCCATGGCTCTGGCGAAGGACATGACCCCGACTGTAAAAAGCCAGAACATACCGCCGTGAGGGGGAGGGCAGTCTGCAGAGGTGGCTCACCCTTTCTGGCTCTTCCGATGGAACCGACGCTTCACATGAAAGGGATTCCAGCGATGCCTCTGATGCCCTTTACTCGCTGCACAGGAAAGCTGCCCTGAAACTCGTCACACTTTTTGGGACAGGAAATTTCGACTCGCCTGTCAGGGAGGCTCGCCATGAAGACCATCCAGGACACCATTGAAGAGATGAAGCACAAGGTTCAGCGGGCAGAGGCGCATTCCGAGCTGAAAACGGCTGCTCAGTTGCAAAAGGAGTTTGCCAAGCAGCAGGCCAGCATGGTTGCGGTGCTTGGCCGGCAGCAGAAGGAACTGCGGCAGGTGCAGCAGGACCTTGAGGAACTCCGCGGTAAGCGCTCCTCAGACGGTGGGTTTCCCTGGGGGCTGATTCTGGTGGCGGGTGGCGCCTATGCCCTGTACCGCACCAACCCGTCTGTCAGAGAGACGGTACAGGACCTCCTGAAGCGCGTGAATCCCGGTATTGAGGGCAACCTGACGCGTGCTGGAGACGCGGTATCCGGCATGGCCCAGGGCGACAGCCCCAGGAGTGCCTTAAGCACCGCGGGTGGGGAGCTCAGGCGAGCCGGAGAAAAAGCGGTCGACTCGGCGGAAGACAAGCTCAAGTAAACCTCTTCTGCCGTACAGATCGATCGGTGGGGGTTGGGGCTGCAAGGAGTTTTCCCTCATACCTGAATGACAACAGGTAGAAGTATTCCTCAGAGTGTCGAAGCTTCATCACCGGCACTTTTGACCCCTTCATAAAACAGAAACCCCCGGTGATTCGGGGGTTTTTCTGGCGCGCCCTGTAGGACTCGAACCTACGACCGACCGCTTAGAAGGCGGTTGCTCTATCCAGCTGAGCTAAGGGCGCGAACTTGGGTTTTGACCGTGCTGAACGCGACTTCAGCGTGAGGACTATACCACAGGAGGGACACGCGCTTGAGTCCGTCGGCCAAACGTCGGCCAAAGGTCAAATCTCGATATTGATTCGCTCCTGTAACTCCGGTCGGAGATGAATGTAAACCTTCTGAGTCACCAGAGTATTGGCATGCCCCACATGACTGGAAATGTGCTGAACCGAGAGGCCGCTCTCAGCCGCGATGCTCACAAATGTGTGCCGCAGCCCATGGAACGAAAGAAAGGGAATCTGCGCTCTTTTGCACAGACGTTCCAACGTGCGTCTGCTGTTGTCTGGGTGCTGCATTTCACCCGCCCGGGTGGTGAACACGTAGCCGGTGGCCTCGTCTCCTTCCACCCATCCCTGAAACTGCTGCGCCAGCCGTAATACTTGCACTGCCCCTTCGCTCAGCAGAATGGTTCTCCTGGAGGTGCGCGTTTTGGGTTGGGTGACGCGCCGACCCCCTGCCCCGCCTGCAACGATGTGAGTGATGCTGGCCGTGCCTTGTGCGAGGTCAACCTCTTCCCAGCGAAGGCCATACACTTCGCCACTGCGAAGGCCCGTTCTCAACGCTAGAACACAGGCGTACGAATGAGTATGCCCTTCAGCCAAGGCGACTTCGACAAACCTTTTTGCCTCGTCGGGCGTCCAGGCTTTTACCCGTTCCTGTTCCAGAGCGAGTTGCTGGCGCCGTTCCAGTCTTTGAGGCACCCGGACTTCTCGGAGTGGGTTCAAATTGATGTACCCCTGCTTCACCGCGTAGGCCAGCGCATTTTTGAGGACGGTATGGACCTGATACCGGGTGCGTTCCAGCTCCGTTTCCTTAAGGAGTGCTCGGTAGTACTTGCTCAATTCACCAGCACTGAGGGCCACCACGGTCCACTTGCCAATCCGAGGTGCGATATGGAGGCGGATCAGGGCCGATTGAAGCTGAATGGTCCGCTTACTGAGTCCATCATTGGTCCGATCGTTGTCCAGCCAATCGGTCAACAGCTGGGCAATGGTTAAGGTGCGGTCTGCTCGTGGTGTTGTGCCTGCCTCAAACGCCTCCTTTGCCTTGAGCATCATGCTGCGAGCATCGGTTCGCCGCCGACCCGTGAACGTCCCGCAGAGACGCTCGCTTTCACCAGTTGGCGCCTGTGCCCGGATCGCCCAACGCCAGACTCGGTCGCCATTGGGTAACTGGCGCACTTCAGTAATGGACCCCTGCCCGTGCCCCGCCTTCTTTCGTTGTGCCATGGATCTGCCTCCTACCGTGGCGAGTGATCTCGCTTCGGCCTGGACACAGTTTTTCAAGCCGCCGAATCCTTCTTTGAACGAAGAGCTGTGTGGACGGAGGCCAATGAGACTACCAACCCGGCCGGTCTTTAGGTCTGGAACGTTCTGTATCTTGGGCAGTCTCATCCCCTACCTCCCACACCACCGATTCGTTCAACGAATAAATAGAGGTGGTGAAAAAATAGGAACGTGCCTGAGTAGTAACAGACAAGCTACTCAGCACGACTAAGTAGCGATGGCGCAGGCCCACCTTTTAGCACTCCCAGATGCGTTCTGGAGGTACCGCTATGGATTTCCATGGCATCGGAGGACACGGATGATCCTGGCAGAGGCGTTGATTACGCGCAAGGAATACAAGACCCGCCTGGAAGACCTCAGGAGCCGTCTGCAGGCCAGCGCGGTAGTCCAGGAAGGCGATGCGCCACACGAGAGTCCAGAGGAGCTCTTGGAAGCACTGGACGGCCTTCTCGCAGAGTACGGGCAGCTTATTGCTCGTATTCACCGCACCAACCTCACTGCCAAGCTGGCAGATGGGCGGACGATTACGGAAGCGATTGTCGATCGTGACCTGCTGGATGAGCGTATGGCGATCCTTCGGTCGTTGGCAGAGGCAGGATCTCGGAAAAACGACCGCTATGCGTACAGCGAGCTGCGGTATCTGACGACCCTGGATGTTGGTGCCCTCCGAAAGGAAGTGGACCGTAGGGCCAAGGAGCGGCGCACGCTGGATATCGCCATTCAGGCAGCGAACTGGAGGAACGATCTGGTGAGCTAGAGAGTCGGCGGCGAGAAGGTAAGCGTGAAAGGCGCGTGCAACGGTGACCACTGCCGTCTCAGTGGACTGCCTAATCCGACGAGCGGTGCACGACTCAGACCGCATTGAGCACGATTCAGGGCGCACTGTCATAACCATGCACGGATTTCACGCCGAGGGAGGGTCAGGGGATGAAACTCGCCGAAGTGCTGTACCGGCATCGCAGTACCAGCCGAAGGCTCGAAGAACTTCACCGACGGTTCAAGAGGGAACTGGCTGTTGACGTCACTGACCAGGATGGTCAACCCGAGATAGATGTGATTTCAGAAATCAACCGGCTCCTCGCCGCCAAGCGCACCCTGCGACGGCAGATGGCCGCGACACTCGCCGGGCATCCCGAACTCGTTGAGGTTCTGGCTAAACGTCGGGTGGCCCGACTCCATCACGCGATCCTGAGTGATGTGGGGCGAGAGATGCAGGTGTACCTCTCTGGTGTTTATGGAAGGGACAGCTCCCTAGCCAGCCAGGTCCAGAAGATGCGCCCCTTTCGGTCACGACCCTACGCGGGCCGCTATGACGAGCTTGTGGCCGAAGCAGAAGCCTGGAAAGGCATGACCTTCGGCAACAATCAGCCCAGAGGGCGTCGGCGCCTGCATCGCAACCGCCAGGGCAAGATTCGGGTGCTGTGGGACATTCCATGGCCTCTTCAGAAGAAGCAGCCAGTCATCACCGTTGAACGCCTCCAGATGCTTGAAGGCACCGTGCTGGAACGATTGGAGGCTATGGAGCGGCAGGTGGCAGCACTGAACTGGACTATCGATGTCGAGCGGAGAATTGGGCGTAAGAACAGTGCTGAGGCACCACAGAAGGACACGCCATGACCGAGACCGATCTGCTCCTGGCAAGCAAAGAACCGACTGCTTCTCTCTGGCCACTGGCTGCTGATGGACTTGAATCTCCGCCTGACGACCCAGTGTTTCTGCAGATGGATTCGGCCTTGCAGCCCCTGCGTCCGCTCTTGCGGTGGCTGAGTTATTCGCGGAACGAGGATGCTTATAGCGCTGTATTCGGACTGGGCAGCGAATGGCAATCGATTCATGTCCTGATCCGAGGGAACGAGGTGTTCATTGACTTGCCGATTGGGCAGATCTACCAGCGGGCCGATGATCTCGTCAGGCTCCTGCAACTGCACACCAACCGATCGTGGAAGTTCCGGATAGATCAAGTGTTGCCAAGCCGCCACGTCGATGCCATGGACGAAACTGCCATTGAGGACTACCAGGAAGTTGTGCTTGTTCTGGAGCACGCGACCACCACGAAGGCGCTCGCCGCACTGACCCGCTTGGTCGTCGCAGGCTGGCGGGAGGGACAACTCAGCCAGGCGCTCCTACGCAGCCTAAGGAGGAAGTATGACTGACCTTTGGAAGTTGCACGAGGCACCATTCCCACACGCTCCACCGGGAGCCGAGGGCCTGGAAGCACAATTGCGCAGTGTCGTCGGGTTATTACGATGCTGGCGCTGGGGGCCTGTGAGCCCTGAAGGAATAACCGTCTTTTTGATGTTCGACGCGGATCCAACCACCCTCCGCCTGGTGGTGACCCCCAGTTGGATCTCAGCGGATGTGTTCTGTACATACATTCCCCTTGATGCGGATCTCCTTACATGGGTCTTGATGCGCAATCACCTCCAGGCCTGGAAAGCCAGAGCGGCAGCACAGGAGAAGGGAGGGATCCCACTGTATTTGGAGACGAGCTTCTCTACTGCAGATCAGCCGGTTCTTGGGCGCATTGTTTGGGCGGCCTATCAGGAAGGCCTGAACTGGCGTGGGGAAATTGAGCTACGGGCCACCAGTTGACTTGAGCTCACTTACACGCTGGAGATACGAAAAAGGAACATTTTCAGCGCGGCTACTGGAAATTATTATATACGAGAAATAAATAGATTATTCCCGGCCAAGTACGTCTTAGTCGGGATTTATTCGTTGCGAGAAGGTCTGAAAAGTGAGTGCGGTGATGGAGATATTTTTCCGATCCTCTTTCCTGGGGTTGTCGATTTGCGAGTTAGTTACCACGAGTAAATTTTTCTTAGTGTGTCAAAATCTAACAAATCATGTTAAGTAGATTGATTCTGGTCTACTTATTCAAAACAAGTAGCTCGCATGTTGTTTAGAAAAGGGCTACTTTTCCTGGCTAAGTAGATTGCGGTGCACGAACAACCCTGAAAAGAGCCAGATCAATCGCAAAATCTGATCAGGTAGGGATAGAACACATCGTTGAGCCATTTGGCGCATTTCTTTCAAAGAAGAAAATGAGATAATAAGGAATGGCTCGAAGTGGACGCACCTGGCTCACCTATAGCCAACTGGTCAGCGTGGTGGGACAGCGGTATAGCAACCCTATTGTTGTGGAGGAGCGGCCACAAGCCGGAGAAGAAGAACTGCTTACTCGGTTCAGTGCAGAGATGAAGGCGGATACGCCAGCCGGTGCTGAGGCGGTTCGGGTGTTGGACGAGCTCAACATCGGTCACACGCAGTACGCCTTGCACTTGCGCTACATCGCACGGTGGGGCAGTGAGCGCCGCCGCCTCCTGGCCAATGGGGCTAACTTCCAGCTGATGGAGGGACTGGGCCGGGAGGAAGCCAAGGGGCTACTCGTTGGGCTTGACCTGAGCGGCACCAAAGTGCAACAGCGACGTCAGCTATCGGCACATCTCTACGAAAAGGCACAGGTGCCTGCTGAGAAGGGCTGGCTCTCGCCTGCAGCCACGACAGGCCGGAAGGTCCGGGTGTATGACCCACGACAAGTCGTGTGGGTTTACCCAGCTGAAGAGGTTGATTTCCTGGAAGGCTTGCATCCCTACGTTGCGCGTAGCCTGATCGCCAGATACGTGCCTTCGGCTGGTGTGGTCGCCGATCCGATGGCAGGAGATGGCGTGGTGCCGATGATGGCGACCGAACTTGGTCATGTAGCCTGGGCCAGCGATATCGAGCCCTCCAAGCCCTATATCGCCGAGCTGGATCTGCGCACCAATGACCTGGGAGAGCTGTTTGGGGAAAGGAATCAGACGGTGGCGGATTTGCTGGTGGCTCATCCTCCCACTCCAGGAGGCCTGGAAAAGACCCTGGATCAGTATGCGGAGTGGCTGACTGAGATTCTGGGGCATTGCTGGGGGGCCATCAAGGCTGGCGGCCATCTGGCTCTGATTGTGCCGATCCAGGGGGAGTTAGCCATCCTGGCTGCTATGGAGCACGTCCTGCTGGAATCTGCTATTGAAGTTTTTGCCCTGGATGATGCCAAGTTGAGGGCTGTACATATTGCAGCTGCGCGCAACGGGTCAGAAGGCTGGCACATTCTCGTCTTTCAGGTGCCAACGTTCGGGGAGGGAGAATGAGGCATGAAAGTCCACGCGTGACCGTCAGCGGTGTGCATGATCTCCCTGAATTGAGCGAAGTGGATGCAGTGATCAGCATTGCTGACCCGGGGGATGGCCGACCCGTAGTCGTGGAGACCCTTGGTGCGCCGGTCCTTGAGTTGACGTTCCACGATGCTGACGGGGACCTCCTCGACTGGGTTCCAGAGACCTGGCATGTGGAAAGGGTGCAGCGCTTTCTGCAGCAATTTCAGCCAGCCTGGCTACATGTACATTGCTTTGCCGGCATGAGCCGAAGCACAGCGATGGCGAGTGCTGCTCTGGCCTGTTTAGTTCCGGAACTGTCTGACGAAGAGGTGGTGGCTAGCATTTTGCGTGAACGGCCTCACGCCACGCCAAACAAATTGTTGTTGGAGGCCATAGATTTGGTGCTGGAGCGTTGCCTGGAAGATGCCTGGCGACGAGAGCAGCGGTATTGAGATGAGGCAGGCTAGAGTCGTCTGCCTAAAGTGCTTCTAACACAGGATGGTAAAAGACATGAAAGTCCCAGAAAAGCTGTTTGAAAGAATCATGCAGTGGTTTGTTAAGAACGTTTGGCCGCCGGTACAGGAGAAGATCTGGCCTCGTATACAACAGCAGATCGAAGACATCATCGTCCCTGTGATAAGCAAGAAGATCGAACAATATTTGATGACCTGATCAACCGGAGAAGTCGGGCATCTGAGCGAGCAGAAGACTTTTCTAAGCGGGCAAGTGCTGCTGCCACAGAGGCTAGCGAGCCAGCTGTCTCAGAGGCTCATCTGAAAGAGTCGGCCCGATGGCATGAGGAGGCTGAAAGGCTGCGAGCAGAGGTGGACGACCTTAAAGGGCGACTGGGAAGCCTTATCGAAGAACTCAGGCGGGAAGTCAAAGCAGACCTTGAAAAGTCGAATCTGGACATCAACATGACAGTGGATGGGAAGGGTCGCATCCTTCTCGACGGTCGCCCCACGGGACCTGTCCCTCCAGTCCCCAAAGACCTGTAGGGGGCAGTTAGGGCTTGGGCTGAACATCGTTATCGAGACGATGTTCAGCCCAAGCCCTAACTGGTGTGGAGGTGTCCACTGCTCAAGTTTTAGCCTTCTCGGCCACTCTGCTTGGCGTATGACTGCTTGCGTGCCAGTTTGCTAGCAGCGCTCCGGTTGTTCTGCCGCAGGCGACGTTCCACTTCGCCCAACTGATGAAGCTCAGAGGTGAGGGAAATTGCCGACCGCAGGCTCTCGACCTGCAGGCGGTTCCTGATGCTGCTCAGTGCCAGCAGCGCTCCACTCAGATCGCCGATGTCGGCAAGTTGGGCGGCCGTACGCTGCGCTCTCGCAGCCAGCAGCCCTTCTCTCACACGGACCACCTCTGCCTGTTCCAGCTCATTAAAGCCCTGTGGAACCGCCAGGAAGGTATGCATGACATGTTCGCTGTGTCGTTCTCCCGTGGCGTCGTCCCAGGCCAGGCGGAGGGCCAGTTTCTGTTCGTCACTTACGATCAGACGGAAGACCAGATCAAGCGTGCGCCCCGCACGCAGAGGGGGCAATGCCAGCCGTCCACTGTGGACACGGCCAAAATCATTAAGAGCGTCTTTGACCTTGACTCCCCGTAGGCCCAGACTGACCCGGCGTCCTAATGTGGCTTTCAGGCTGGCCAATTCAGTTTGCAAGGTGTCTTCCAGCTCGTCAGGACGCTCTGCGAAGTGATAGTTGCCGTCACCAGTACCTGCCAGGGTCTCCAGAAGGTTCTCGTCGTAACGTACCCCAACACCGACTGTACTGGTGCTCACCCCCTGAGTCTGAGCCTGTGCAACGTGTTCCCCTATGATCAGAGGTTCCCGGAGTCCCACATTGGCCCGGCCGTCGGTAACCAGCACAATTCGGGAAAGGCGACCTTGTTCGGCTCCGTAAAGCAGGAGACGAGAGGCGGTCTGCCATCCGCCGAAAAGGTTGGTGCTGCCCCCGACCTGCAGGGTATCGATGAGGGATTCGAGCTGTGCAAGGTCTTTGACCTCCTGTAAAGGAGCCACCACTTCGACCCGGTGATCGAACGCCACCACCGCCACTCGGTCATCTGGACCAAGTTGCCCTACGACGAGCTTGGCGGCGTTTTTGGCGAGGGCTAGGGGAAGTCCTCGCATGCTCCCGCTGCGGTCGAGCACCAAGACCAAATCAAGAGGGGGCCGAGCTGCTCCTGCTTCCTGCACTGGGGTGCTGATACGGACGAGGACGTCCAGAGTGTCGGTGGTTGAGGAGGTTACCGAACGCGCGGGCAAAATGCTTACTTTAGGTCTCATAGCCCTAGTCTCTTGGGGTGAGGTTTTCTTCTTTGAAAGGAAACTGGTTATGTCGCTCTTGTAGAGGATAAAAGCCTGATCACCAACGGGTTTTCGAGTAAGTTCTATTCGAAAACCTCATACATGAGTGCAGGGCTTTAGTAGTAAAACGTGTGATTGAACGTGTGGAAGTAATCTGATTTAATTGACTCAAGTTTGTTGGCATCGAGTTGATATTCGTAACAAACGATAGGTCTATTAAACTGGACCTTTCGTCTCAGATATTCCCAGCATCTTCATAACCCATAGCCAGGCATGACTCTAGTTGTGCTTGCGTAAGGCCCTGTGGCTGTTGCCCTACTTCTGTTCGAGGAAGACATGCATCACATTCACCCCCGGCAAGGGCTCAGCGTGAGCCCTAGCTCTAATTTGCTGGCCTGGACAGCTCAGGCGCATCAACTGAAGGTGGAAGAATATCCGCACCTGGTGAGGTATATCGCCACCTATGGGCGTTTGCCCTCCTTTGCTGAACGGTGGGGGCGGGTTGATCTGATTAGCCCCCACGGATGGGCCTCCCGGCTTCTACAAGCCGTGGACGGAGACTTGGCTTCACTTCAAGGGGTCACGGTGCATTTCCCGGAAGCAACGATGAACAGACTTCCAGAAGTTCCACCTGCATGGGTGGTGCAGTGTATGCGGGGCTATCTCCACCACCTGGGACCCAGCCTGGGACGTCTGCAGGCCGAATATGGGGCCAATGGCAAGGGGTGGCATGCCCACGGAGTAGTGCATGTCGATGATGTTGTGAAACTGAGAAGAGAGGTATTTGTCTATCGTAGCCGGCCAATTAAGAATTTAAGTCAGTATAAAAAACTGCTCCGGTACGCCTCAAAGGGCATCAAAAAGAATGCCCCCGTTCCTGTGAAGCAGGCATATGCCGAATACATGCTGAGTTTGATGACGGCCATGGAGGTGAGCCGGTTGCCTGCTCTCGGAATAACCTTCGGTGTGTGACCACTCGTTACCTTCTTACCTTAGGTCACTTGCAAGCAGGTCATCCCCCCCGGTTTATGAGGAACTTTGTGTATCGGATGGGGGATGGCAATTAGCCTGACCAAGCCAGGAGACGGCGCAAAAGCTGGGCTCAAGACCCTGATATAAGTGGAAAATAAGCTACTTAGCCAAAAAAAGTAGATTGAGATCATCCCTTTCAGAACCCACAAAGGCAAAAAGTAGCAGGAGGGCTGTTAACAAGTCGGAATGAGTAGCACAGCAAAGTAGGGGTGCACTCGTGGTGATAAACGCTGCCAGGTCTGAAGTGTCAGACTGATTCCATGTCAACACGTCACTTCGGCGCCATTCCAGGGGTCCCGGAAGGCGCCACCTTCGCTTCTCGCCAAGAACTCCGTGATGCCAAAGTTCACCCACCTACGCAAGCAGGTATCAGTGGCTCTGGTTTTGAAGGTGCCGATTCGATCGTCCTCTCCGGCGGCTATGAAGACGATCATGACGAGGGAGACGTCATCGTGTACACCGGCGAAGGGGGTCGCGACCCCGCGACCGGAAAGCAGGTCGCCCATCAAGAACTGGTTCGAGGCAACCTGGCGTTGGCGCTCAACCATCGTGATGGCCTACCTCTTCGGGTGACACGGGGTAGCCGGCACCGCTCTCCGTTTTCTCCATTGACGGGGTACCAATACAGCGGGCTCTACCGTGTAGAAGATCATTGGCAAGAGCTGGGGCGGTCCGGGTATCGCATCTGGCGGTTCCGACTGGTCAAAGTGGAGGTTGAAGAATCTTTCGCAAATGAATCAGCGGAATCTGGTTCAGTGATCCGGAGAGCCACCGTTGTGCAGCGCATTATTCGTGATACCGCGGTTGCCCGGGCTATCAAGGTCCTCTATGACTACCAGTGCCAGATCTGTGGAACGCGATTGGAGACGTCTGAAGGTCCATATGCCGAGGCAGCTCATATTCGGCCTTTAGGAAGTCCGCATGATGGTCCCGATTCGGCCTCAAACTTACTGTGCCTCTGCCCGAACCATCATGTGTTATTCGATCATGGTGGACTCGCCGTACAGGATAATTTTGACCTCATCGGTTATCCAGGCCGTCTACAGATTCATGGTCGTCATCAAATCGATCTTGCCTGTGTGCAATACCACCGAGAACGTTATTCTCCGCTCATCCGGGGGAGAAGGTTCCATAACCCCACCCCCGTTTGCAGAAAGGCAATAAATGTCGCCACGAACTCTCCTCGGTAAGATGCAATGCATGGGGCGCAAGGCACCGGTACTCTGTGACTCCCCATGATTGTTAAGGACTATCTTCGCCAGCCTACCGGTGACCGATTCCAGAAAGCTGGGGATGAGGCCGAGCGACAGATGGCCCACTATCTGAAGCGTGCATTCGGGGATAACCCGAGCGTGCATGTCTTCAGGCTAGACACGAGCCCATGCGTATAAGGCTTGGGCACTTGCGGTTCCGAGGTCAGCGGGTTAGTTACGTACGATGTTGACAGTGGAGACCGCTTCGGCGCGGGTGCCGTTGGCGTACTCAGCGGTCACGAACACGGCGTATGTTCCGGCAGCCAGCGTTGGGGGTGCAGCGACCACCAGGTCCACGGTTCCCGGAAGAACCACGGACGGGAGGGTGGTTTCGGTCTTACGTCCGGCGGTGTCCTGGTAGGTCACCCGCAGCGTGAATCGTTCGTAGGCATTACCGCTATTCCGGAAGGTGACCTGGACGTTGGGAGAGCTTCCCGATTCGGTGGCAACATTCTCAATCCGGACGTCGTGGTTCATTGTCCCCGTGACTTCAAGGGCCGTCACCATGGCGTACCGCACCCGGATTCCTACCGCGTTTCCGCCTGCACTAACCGCCGGAGTCTCTGCGTCGACCCCAATGACGCCCCAGTACCCGCCGGTGGCGGTTGCAGGTACAGAAACATTGGCGCGGACCTTGACGGTCCCTTGGGCTGGAACCACATAGGCTGTCTGGTTGAACTTCATGAACCGCTCGAGACTGTGCGGCAGGCTCAGGGCCGGCGCGTGCACCATGGTGCCGTCGGGCGCCTGCGTGTAATCGTTGCTGAAGATGGTCGCGCGCACGGGTGACGTGCCTGAATTGGTCAGGGTGTACTCGATGACTTCGTTGGTGCCGGGCTTCAGGGTGAGCGTGCGTGGGCCGCTGATATACACATCCGCAGCAGCGGACGAAGCGAGGGAGAGCAGAGCAAGTAATGACAGAGTTTTCATAAGACCTCCGGAAACGGCAAGGATGTGGGAATGCTGGCTTTCGCCTGGTGGGTGTGGGCTACGGGACGGCGTGTTCATGGGGGTGAGGGGATTGTCACAATGAGGTGGGTGCTCCGACGGGCAGTGGTGCCGTTGGCAAAGTGAGCCGTGACGGTGACAGGAACGCTGCCGGTCTCCTGAGGGGTGGGCAGCGTCAGCACCCACTCGTCGTCCTGGGGCTGAGTGGCGGCGGAATAGGTCCGTGTGAGGCTGCCCACCTGGACCGTCACTTCCCTCAGGGGTGCGCCGGGGCGCAGGCGCAGCCTGGGAGCCTGGCTTGCTTGAATCACGACACTGTCCCAGATCAGGCGCAGGCTGGGAGTCACCGCGCTGCTGTCGAGCACAGTCCGCCGTGGTCCCGGCGTGGGCACAATGACCGATGCACCGGTAGCCGGCAGAGTCACGTCCACGGGAGGCTGCCCGTCAATGAACACCCGATACTGACCGGGCGCAAGATCGTGGAACTCGAACTGACCGCCAGGAAGCTGCACTGTGGTCCAGCGGGCCTCGGGACCGGTCAGGTTGACACGGACGACCTTGGATGGACCGTCAGAAACCAGCGCACCGGTATCGGGATCAGTGTAGGAGACCTGACCCTGCAGAACGGTTGCCGGCTGAGCACGGAACGTCACGGTCCCACCGGGTGCCACCTCGGCCGAGCTGTTAATCATCACCATGTGTGCTGGAAGGTCGTTGACGTTGACGGTTGCCAGACAGGCGCTGGTCGGGCCAGTCACTGTGGCTTCGCCGCGCTCATTCGTCTGGAACTGCCGGTTACACGCCGAAATACGGACATTTGCGAGGGGCTGGAGCGTTCCGTTGAGGTCCTGTACCACCCGCACAGTCCGGCGACTCGGGTCGGGTCCGGCGAGCAGTTCAGCAAGCTTATCGGTCGTGGGCAAAAACGTGGAGTAACTCAGCCCGGCCTTCAGGTGCAGAGGTCCTCCTGACAGGGGAAGCGTCGTGCCCACGAAGCCGCCCCACCCGCCCGGTGAGGCATACGTCGCCTGCGCCGAAAGCTGAAGTTGAGGACGAGTCAGAAGGGAAACCGCGTGCGCCCCGCCTTCCAGGGTCCACTGACCGCCCAGCGCCTGCGCGTATCCCACACCCTTGACCGCGAGGTCAAGGGCACCGTCGGTTGCTGCGGTCGCTTCCATTTTCACGGTCCCGGCCCCGACCGGCGTGCTTGTCTGTGCCTTCAGGGAAGAGCGGGCGACGCCATGCTGGTTCAGGTACACGGAACCGAGCAGGTTCCACTGCGTTACGCCGAACTGACCCTGACCGCTGGCTGTCGCGACGCCGCCGAGAGGGCCGCCCGGGTTGCCGTTGAGCTTCAGCTCAATGCGTCCTGTGACGGGTTTTGTGGTGTACGAGGTCCCGGCGGCGAGTTCCCACGGGCCGGCCGTCATCTGCTTGAAGGTCGCGGACGCCGGTCCGTAGGTGCCGCTGATCGTAACGGCGGACAGGGACTGCGCTGAGAAGTCGGCGCGGACCCCGAATTTAGGCCGGCCGGGCAGTTCCTTCCATTGAGTATCCAGCGCTGCCCAACTGCTCCGGCCGCCTGAGGCACTGGCCTGCACCTCGGCCGCTTCAGTGCGGTAGGTGGCGGCCGCTGTCCACGGCACACTCCGCTCAGGGGCCACAAAGAGCGACACGCTGAACGGGCCGGTACTGCCGGTGGCGCTCACCGCCGGGTCACGCAGCTGGCTGTTGACATTTGCTGTGACACTCGCGCTTGCAGTGGCCGTCATCAGGTCTGCTTTCATTCCGACGCGTGCGGCCCCCTGCTCCGGCACCGCTGCGCCTACCTCGACCTGCCGGACGATTCCTCCTGGACGCCAGCGGTGGGCCAGATACGCGCCGCGGCCGACGGTTCCCGCAGGATTGCTCGCATCGGATTCGGCAACATTCAGGCGTGTTTCGCCGTGTGTCACGCTGGCGCTTTTGAGCTTGAAGCCGGAGGCCTGACGTTCGATGTCGGCCTGAACAGCTGTAATCCGGCTGAGGCGCCCGTCAATCAGGAGTGACCCGGTGACACCTGCCGTGACGCCGGATTCTGCTTTCAGGCTGGTTCGCAAGCGGACGCCGTAGGCAGAATCCGCCCCAGCTCCCGTGTGCCCCCGGATGCGTAACGTATGGGTGACGGGTCTGAGGCCGCCTTTGAACGTGACGGTCGCAGTCTGCTGGCTGAGAGCAGCCGGGAGCACGAGCAGCACGGTGCGCTGCTCCCCTGGCATGAGACGCAGGTAGGGGGACTCGATGGTGCCTGAATCGGCGGTGACGGTGACGTCGGCCGCGCCGGTGCCTGTGTTGCGAACCTGGAGCGGAATGCGGGCAGGCGCGTCAGGAAGAACGGCGGCCTCAGCCGGACCCTGAACCACCAGTTGCGCATACTCCGGCCAGCGCACCGGCACTTCGAGATGCTGGACTCCCTGCGGAGTGGTGACGCTGAAAGTCATGACGAAGTTAGCCAGCAAGTTGCCTGGGGTATCGACGCGAAGGGAAAGGGGCAGCAGCGGCGTGGGGCTTGCCGGAAGCTTCCGGGGGTACGTGACGTGAATGCCTGGCGGCAGGTCGCCGATAAGGTTCAGTTCGAGCGGGAGATTGTGTAACTCCGCAGGCAGGTGCATGACCGCCAGCGCCTCGCCGGTCGTGGACAGTGTGACCGCCGGGAGTGCCTTCGTCGGGGAATCCGCCGTGAGTCCGGGCGCCATCGACAGCAGCAAGGCTGCAGTCAGTGACGCCACGCGGGTAAACGCGCGGACAACAGGGCGAGACGAAGGGGCCATCAGCATGAAATCTAGGCGCAGCCCTGTCACACGGGCATGACCCGGGCGTGGCTGAATGCTGCGGTGCCGTGATTGGTGCGCTATGAAGCTGCCGATTGTGTTCTGGTGAGAATCCACGGGGTGGGACAGGGTGGCTGAAGACATTCGGAGCCTTGCTGGTTCAGTTCTTCCGGCCGGGCACTGCCTGGAGGTTCCTTCTTCGTCCTGTTCCCTGTCATGCATCTCGAAGGCTGAAGGCGGGTCAAGGGGGAATGACCGTCACGCCAAGTGTTCTGACATTCACGGCCTTCACGAGCGAGGGATGAGCCTGACGTAAGGAGGAGGTAAGAAAGCCGCCACTACGGTGTGTACATCCATCAGGACCTCCTGCTTGGGTTGGAAAGCAATGAAGCACATTCCGTAACCGGGCACCTGGAATGTGTGGAGCAAGTGGTGCGACCGATCCGGCCTTGCTGAACCATCGTTGTCTCAGCGCTGCCGACTGCTGTTCTAGGAGTCGAAATGAACAACCGTACCCCCCTGTTCGCCGTTCCCTTCCGTACCGCGCTGCTCGCCCTGACCAGCTTGAGCCTGGCTTCCGGCGCCCTCGCGAACACGGGCACCGACACCGTCACCGCCACCGGCACCGTGCCCGCCCCCACCGTCAGCGTCGTGCTCATGACTGATGCGGCCACGCCGGCGGACTTCGGCACCGGCTACGCCCTTAATCAGCTGAACAACAGCACCTTCGCTTACGGCAGCAACTTTCTGATCAAACTTACCTACGCAAACGTCACCACCAACGTCTCTCTGGCCCTCTCCGGCAGCCAAGCGAACTACCTCCTCGCGTACCGCCACACCCCGAGCGGCGGCACCCTCACCTCGGACGTGCCGTTCTCCACCAGCGTCGGCACCGCCACGGCCAGCGGCACAGCGACCGACACGTACGCGAGCGGTGCCACCACCACCGCCTTCAACGCTTTTGGCACTTCGACAGGTGCGACGCGCTTCGCGATCGGCGCAAAATCCACCACCGCCGCCGTCACCAGCCTCAGCACCACCATCACCCTGACCGCCACCGCCAACTAAACCTGAGACTTTTAAGCCGGGCAGAAGGGTACTTCTGTCCGGCTTATGCTGGAGGCCCATGCGACGCCGCTATCTTGCTGTCTGTTTATTGCTGCTTTCCTGCGCCTCGGCGCAGACGGTCAGCGTGCAGATTCTTACGGACGCGAGCCTGCCCGCTGATTTCGGGGTCAATTATCCGCTTGGCCAGACCCGCAACGACGCGTATGTGTACGGAGCGAACTTCATCATAGGCGTGTCGTACGACCTGCCAAGCAGTTCATCTCTGACCTTGAGCCTGTCGGGATCACAAGCGAATTATTTTCTGGCATGGACGGTCGCGGGCAGCGGGATCGACCAGGCGATGGGTACGGCTCTTGGAACGGCCGTAAGCGGGGTGAGCGGGTCCCAGTCCAATGTGTATTACCGGCAGGACGGAACCCTGCATTTGCTGGCGGGCGAAGCGACGCGCTACAGGATCGGAGCGCGGGCAACTCCCGCCGCCACGGCAGACCTGAATACCGTTATCACGCTGACCCTGACCAGCAATTAAGGTGTCTGGGCGCTCTTCAGTGACCTACCAACGGATGAATCCTTTGGCTTTTCAGGCAACGCTTGCGTTCACTACCGCTACGTTGATGCCTGATGGGACGGCCCGCCCCAGGATGTTCCGCGCTGCGTTCAGGTCGGCATTGTCCATATGACCGCAGGCGACACACCGAAAGCGCGACTGACTCGCTCGGTTCTCCCGGCAGGTGTGCCCGCAGGCGTTGCACCGCTGAGAGGTGTACCGGGGGTCTACGCGCACCACTTTCCGAGCGGCCCATTCTGCCTTCTGGGAAAGGAGAGAAAAGAACTGACCCCAGCCCACATCGTGAATGCTGCGGGCCAGGTTGCCCCGTCCCATCGCACCGACGCCTAAGTCTTCGTGGGCTATCAAATCGTTCTCTCGGACGAGTTTGAGAGCGGTCTTGTGGTGGAAGTCGAGTCGCTGCCGTGCGACCTTCCGATGCAGTTTTGCGACCTGTTGGACGGCCTTTCTGCGCCTGTTGCTCCGCTTGTTCCGCTTGCGACTGACCGCACGCTGAGCCACCCGCAGCTTCTTCAGACCCCCCTGAAAGTGACGGGGGTTCTCCACAAACTCCCCATCGGAGGTGATGCAAAACCATGTCGTTCCCACGTCCACACCCACCGAGCTTCCCGAAACGGGAAGCGGCTGGGCTTCCACCTCGCACACGTAGCTGACGTACCATTCTCCGCAGTCCCGCGTGATGGTGGCCGTCTTGACCTTGCCTTCCAACGGGCGGTGCAGCCGGATTCGGATGTTCCCGATTTTGGAGAAGAAAGCGGTCTTGTCCGACACGCTGAATCCCGACTGCGGGTAGCAGATGGAATCGAACCTGTCCCGCCCCTGGAAACGGGGATAGCCGGGCTTGGAGCCTTCCTTGACCCTGCGGAAGAACGCCTTGAATGCCTTGTCCAGGCGCTTGAGAACGTCCTGAAGCACCTGCGAGTAGACCCCGGCGTATTCCGGCAGGGCCGCCTTGATTTCCGTCAGGTACTTCATCTGGTCGTACCCGGTCACGGTCTTCTTTGCCTTGCGGTAGGCGTCCCGGCGTTCCTGTAAGGCCGCGTTGTACAGGTTGCGGCAAAGCCGGAGCTGTTCGGTCAGCGCAGCTTCCTGCGCCTTCGTGGGACGCAGACGGTAGCGGAATGCCTTGAGGTGGGTGGTAGTCTGGATGTGCGTTCACCTCCCTGTAAGGTGTCGCCGTCCCCGCGCCTGACTCCCCAGAAAGGCGGCGGGTTTTTGCTGTTCCAGCATACCACGCGGCGGCGCTTTCGCCTCAGACATAAGCATCAGCACTCCGCCCTTCGGGCGGCTGGGTTATCCATCCCACCCTCGAAAGGGTGGGATGGATAACCCAGCCCCTTCTCAGTAAAGACCGTCGGGGCTGTGGTGGCGGGCTGGTCTCAGCCAAGCTCCATGGCTAAGAATGATCGCTTTAGCGGGCGCCCCGGGCAACTCCTGATGCCCCGCTCAAGAGCGTTCCCGCAAGCGGTGCTGACTGCCTTCACGCAGCCGGTTGTAGACCCGGATTAAGCTCTGCGCAACTGGCATCAGCTCGGAGCGTTCTTCCGGCGTGAGCGTGCTTGGTTTCAGGGTTGCTGCAACACGGAGCCCTTCAGCGAGGATGAGGTACGCGAGGTTCTCCGGAGTCAACGGGTGCAGCCAGAATTCTTTAGTGTCAAACAGAGGCCGGCCCGTGGCCGTGTCATAGCTGTACCCGCCCGCTGTAGTGATGCTCAAGGGGGTAATGGTGGTGATGGTATCGATACGCCAGGGTTGGTTGCGACGTTCGATACAGACGAGACCGCCTATGAAAGGACCCGCAACAACTTCAAGGTTTTCTTGCAGTGCGAGCAGGTCGTACGTGCGAGCAAGAGCTGCTTTTGAAGGCATAACTCCATCCTGATTGAAAGTTGTTATGAGCGCCAGCCTCAGGCCCACCCTATGTTGTTAATAAGTCGAGAGGATTAGCAGGGACCTGGAATTATCCGGGCTTTCTAGTCCCGGCGGTTGGGTGGGACTAGAGTACGGCGCCATGTGGTCATCACTAACTGCTAGGGTCAGCACTCATTAAACCCCATCACTGATGTTGATGTATACGAGGAAGTCGCCCCGCATTTCCCACGCAGATGGGAGTGTGGCAACCTAGTAGTAAAAGTTAGTATTGTTCCTCTGCAACGAGGTTTTCTGATGGCTGGCGTTGGCCAAACGTCGGCCATTGCTCCGGCAAAGCTCTGATCTGCCTAAAATCGATCAATACGGGCCCGGCGGTTTTTATACTGTAAAGAATTACTACTAAAACATGTACTGGACGATCACTGCAGTGTTTTCACAGTATTGAAAAGAACGTGCCGAAGAACCAAAAAAAGGACAGAGGTCCCGCTTAGAAGGCGGTTGCTCTATCCAACTGAGCTAAGGGCGCACGTGGGATTTTGGCCGTGTTGAACGTCCCTTTCGGCCTGAGAAATATAACACGCCAGACCTGGGCTGCACTGCGCCAAACTGCCCAGAGTAAAAAACATCCGTAACCAGGCTTTGCCTGCTAGTGAACAAGACTTCATGCAGCATCGGAAGGACAAGCGTCAGGTCAGGACTCTTCTTCCTTATGGGTCCTGAGGTACGGTGGGGCAGGTGAAGACCCGGCTCAGCTTGCAGGTGAAAGTGCGTCTGACTACTGATCTGAGCGTAAGTCGGTAGCAGTCCTGACGCCGAAAGTATCCCTCTGAGGGGAGCTTTTTGACCGTCGCCGATACGGATCAACGCACAGATCAGCAACTTTGACCCTCCCCAGGATTTCGTGTGCGCTGGCGGTTGATGAAGCCCCTCCAGACACTATTGACCGTCAACAAAAAAAGACCTCCTTTGGGGAGGTCTTTCTTATTCCTGGAGCGGGATCACGGATTCGAACCGAGGCCAGAAGCTTGGAAGGCTGCTGTGCTACCACTACACCAATCCCGCTAATGCGCGTGCGCTGCCCATGGGGCAATCTGGTCGAGGCGACAGGATTCGAACCTGCGACCCCTTGGTCCCAAACCAAGTGCGCTACCGGCCTGCGCTACGCCTCGTCTACACACGCGCGTCCGGAACTATAGCAGACTTCCAGGGCAGTCGCCTAGGTGATCAGGCGTATGCTGGCCCATTGATGAGTGCCGCCCCGAGTTTGAAAACTTATCTGGATCTGGTGAAGTTCGAACACACCGTGTTTGCGCTGCCGTTCGCCTACGCCGGAATGCTGCTGGCCAGCATGCAAAGCAGCGGAAACGGCTGGCCAGGCTGGCACACGCTGCTGTGGGTCACGCTGGCCATGGCCGCTGCCCGCACTGCTGCAATGGGCGCCAACCGGGTCATTGACCGCTATATCGATGCAAGAAATCCCCGCACGGCAGGGCGGGAAGTGCCTGCTGGCAAAGTGAGCCCAGCGCAGGCCTGGGTGCTGGTCGGGGTGAGCCTGGTGGTGATGGCTCTGGCGGCCGCGCAGCTTAATCCGCTCTGTCTGGCCCTGATGCCCCTGGCGGTCGTCTTCCTGATCGGCTACCCGTACACCAAGCGCTTCACGTGGCTATGTCATGCCTGGCTGGGCATCACCGACGGTGCAGCGGCGGCCGGGGGCTGGATCGCCGTGACCGGCGAGTTCGCCCCTGGGGCCTGGGCTTTATGGGCTGTGGTGATCTTCTGGATGATCGGCCTGGACGTGATCTACGCGACCATGGACCACGATTTCGATGTCAGGAATGGGATCAGAAGCATTCCGGTCCGCTTTGGGATCGCGCGCGCCCTGCAGATCGCGGCGGCCAGCCATGCATTGACCTTTGCGCTGCTGCTGCTGGTGGGCGTGGTGACTGGCGCCAGCGCCTGGTACTTCCTAGCGGCCCTGGCTATGGGGGCCATCCTGCTGTACGAGCACCGCATCGTGAACCCGCAGGACCTGACCCGCGCAAATGTGGCTTTTTTCGACGCCAACATGTGGCTGGCACTGACCATGCTGGCCGGGGTGATCGTGGATGTGGCGTGGCGGACGCTGACCTGAGGTATCTGCCGGACCTCAGGGCCCTGGTGCCGGCTGAGGCCATGGAGGCGTTTACCCTGGGCGACGAGCGGTGGGCCGCGACCCTGCTGGCCCGTGCCCGGGACGGCCATCAGCCCGGCAGCCTGGCCTGGGCCGTCCTGGAACGTCTGCTGGGCCTGACCCTGATTCATGTGCTGCGGGAGGTAGAAGGCACCTTTGCCCTGGAGCGGGCCGATCCGGTGCTGGACGCTGCGGGAGTACCGCGCCCCACCCTGGCTTGGCTGGGGACGGACATACTGGGCGATGATGGACCGCTAGAATCCCCATGATGCGCGCGTGTGGAGGGCTGGCTTGACACTGGAAAATTCCGAAGGCGAGTTCACGGCGCGTTTTGCGGAATATGCCGCTCAGGGAACGCTATACCCCCAGCGCGAGGGCAGCCCCTTGATGGAGTTTGCCGCCGGCGGCCGGGTCCTGTACCTGTTCGACCGTAACGGCCCCTACGCCGCCAAAGCTGGACCTGCACAGGTCATCGTGCACGGCGTGCTGGAGTCCGGCGCCCTGGTGGCGCTGCCCGGGAACCAGGAGGAAAAGCTTGTCTTGCTGGGGGTCTCTGCGCTGGAAGGACAAGGCCAGGTGGTGACCGTGTCGCGGCAGGTGTGCGTGGTGCAGGCCCGTATACCGCTGGTCCTGGCCGCCTTCGCGCCCCTGCCCGAACTGCAGCCCGGGGACTGGGTCAGTTTCCGTACTACAGCTCCACTTCATGGTTTCCTACTCGACTGAAAACCGAGGAATGCCGGTAACGACGGTAAGCAGAGTTTTATTTGTCTCTGGATTCAGATAAGATAAAGGTATCCATGCGTGAACTGCTGCTGCCCCTCCCTGCACCCCAGGAACTGGAAAGTATTCAGGCCTGCCTGGTGATGGTGGATCTGGTTGGCAGTACGGTCATCGCGCACCGTTTGCCCCTATCGCATTACATGGCCCTGATGACCGAATTCGTGCAGGTGATGATTCTCAGTTTCGAGGCCTCAGGCGGCGAGGTGCTGCAACATCAGGGTGACGCCGTGCTGGCGCTCTGGCCGGCTGACCGGACCGCCCATGCGGCCCGGGCGGCGCTGCAGGCCCATGAACGTGCAGCCCGGATCGGTCTGGCCGAAATGCTGGGATTGCCGCTGCAGTTGCGGGCCGGCGTAGCGGTGGGGGAAGTGATTACCGGCGTCGTGGGAGGGCAGCCCAGTGCCTACGGCCTACCGGTCAACTATGCGCGCCGCCTGTGCGAAGCCAGCCAACCTGGGGAAACGCTGGCCTGTGGCGGTGTGCTGCGGCGTCTTGAGCCCGCACAGCAGGGCGGAGCGCAGCGCAGGCTGGAATTACAGGGCTTCGGGCAGGATTGCATGGCCCATACCCTGATTCCTCTGCCTGCCCGCCGCACCGCCTGAGCGGCCGGTTTTTCTGAAGCGACTTGAGGGCCCAGAAGGTTTGCGGCACATGACGGCCATGAATTTGGATTAAGCCCCGCGGACGGCTTCTCATGAGAACGCTTCATACACTGGCGGTCATGGAACGCAAACCGCTCGTTCTCGTTATTGAGGATGAAAAAGACATTGCCCGCTTTATCGAGCTGGAACTTGCCGCCGAAGGCTACGCCACGGAGGTGGCCTTCGATGGTGTGACCGGCCTGTCGAAATTTCGTGAAGTCAACCCCGATCTGGTCATTCTGGACCTGATGCTGCCTGTGCTCGATGGTCTGGAAGTGGCGCGCCGTATCCGCAAGACCAGCAACACCCCGATCATCATTCTGACTGCTAAGGACGGCATTCAGGACAAGGTCGAGGGCCTGGACTCCGGTGCCGACGATTACCTGATCAAGCCGTTTTCCATCGAAGAACTGCTGGCCCGCGTGCGCGCCCACCTGAGGCGCGTGAACCCGGCTGTGACCGGTGAGGTCCGTGTGGCCGACCTGGTCATGAACCTCGACGGCCGCGAGATCTTCCGTGGAGGCCGCCGCGTGGAACTGTCGGCCAAGGAGTTCGAGCTGCTGGAACTGCTGGCCCGCAACCCGGGCAAGGTGTTCTCGCGGTTTGAGATCGAGGAAAAAGTCTGGCCGGAGTACACTGGGGGCAGCAACGTGGTGGACGTGTATATCGGGTACCTGCGCCGCAAGCTCGAAGAGGGCGGGGAGCGCCGCCTGATCCATACGGTCCGTGGTGTCGGGTACGTGCTGCGCGAAGAATAAGCATGAGGCTCCGGTGGGTCCTGCCCTGTAAGCACTCAGGGCGGGACCATGTGCGCCGCGCTGCGCCTGAAAGCACTATCTTCTCGCACATGCTGGAGTTGTCGTGGTAAGCCTGCGCTGGCGCCTGACGCTGTTCTATACAGCGCTGCTGGCGGTGCTGCTGACCGTGGTGGCCGTCGCGGCGCTGTATATGATGCGCACCAGCTTGATCCGGGGCCTGGACCGCGAGTTGCAGGACACCTACAGCAGCTTCACGGCGGTGGCCTCGGCCCTGAACCTGGGCAATGCCGACGCTCCGGTGGTCCGGGACGCCAGCGGCCAGCCCATCATTCTGCGCTACCAGTTTCCATCCTCGTCCATTCAGGTCGAGGAACTGTCGTTCTACGATCTGCAGGGCCTGACCACCGAGTTGCAGGTGGCGCGCACGGCCCCGGAGCGCACCCGGTTGCTGAACTTTCTGCGGGCCCTGATGAATGCCAGCCGCCAAGTCATTGCCATTGACCCCATGCAGCCCATCCGCCTGGACGATCAGGCGCTCACCCGGCTGATCGAGGCCCCGGACAGGCGGCTGCTGATGAACCTGCAGGTCAAGGAGACGTTCAAGAAAGCCCCGACCCTGATGCGGGTTCTGGTACGGCTGGAGCCGGTTCAGTTGCATCCGGCGCCGCTGGGCAGTCCAGAGGACAGCAGCCAGACGCTGGCGGTGACCTATGTCGGCCGGAGCCTCGACGAGATCACCGATACCCTGGCCCAGCTCCGCAGCGTGATCATGCTGCTGTTCCTGGCTGGACTGGCCTCGGCCGGCACCGGAGCCTACCTGCTGGCCGGGCAGGCCCTGAGTCCCCTGAGGCAGGTTCAGCGCGCGGCGGAACGGATCGGTGGTCAGAACCTCGGCGAGCGGGTTCCGGAACCGCAGACCGACGATGAGGTCCAGGCCCTGGCGCAGGCGCTCAACGGGATGCTGGGCCGCCTGGAGCAGAGCTTCGAATCGCAGCGGCGCTTTACCAGCGACGCCAGCCATGAGCTGCGTACGCCGGTGACCGCCATCAGCGGCCACGCGAGTTATCTGCTGCGGCGCACCAACCCCACGGGGCAGCAGGCCGAAAGCCTCCGGATTATCCAGAGCGAATCCGAGCGCCTGACCAACCTGATCGCCAGCCTGTTGCAGCTGGCCCGCTCGGACAGTGGAGCCCTGGTGCTGAACAGGGCGCCTATTTTCTCCAGCCTGTTTCTTGGTGAGATCTCCCGGGAACTGGCTCCGCTGGCGCAGGCGCAGCAGACCACCCTGGAAGTGGCTGGCCAGGACGTGCCCTTCGAGGGAGATCCGGACCGGCTAAGGCAGGTGGTCATCAATCTGGTCGGCAACGCGCTGAAAGCCGGGGCGCGGACCGTGACGCTGCGCAGCAGTCTGGAGGAGGACGGAGCCCAGGTTCATCTGCGGGTACAGGACGATGGCCCGGGCATTCCAGAGGATCAACTGGAGCGTCTCTTCGACCGCTTCTACCGCCTGGAGGACAGCCGCAGCCGCGATCAGGGCGGCGCCGGGCTGGGGCTGAGCATTGCCAAGGGCATCGTGGACGCCCACGGTGGGCGCATCTGGCTGGAAAGCACCCTGGGCCAGGGCACCACGGCGCACGTGGTGCTGCCGGTCGGCAACGTGCCAGTGCTGGACGAGGACGACGTCCCGTAACAGGCGCCTGTACCCACCGTCTGAACCAACAGTGCAGGCCGCGGGAGAGGGTTTCCGGCGGCCTGCTCACATCCCGGCCTATCCGAGCATCAGGGCGTGGAATTCCTCCATCAGGGCTTCAGCTTCCAGGGTGGTGCGCGCCACCACGAAAATGGTGTCCTCGCCGGCCAGGGTGCCCACGATATCGTCACGGCGCAGGCGGTCGAGCAGCAGGGCCACACCGGTGGCGTGCCCGTCGGCCGTGCGGATGACCAGCATGTTCTCACCACGGTCCACATCGTGCACGAAATTCTGGAACAGGCGCCCGAGCTCCTCTTCGACGTCGGTGTGGCCCGTCATCTGGGCCAGGGCGTAGCGGTGACGGCCCTTGCCGATAGGCAGGCGCACCAGCCTAAGTTCGTTGATGTCGCGGCTGATGGTGGCCTGCGTGACCTGGATGTTGTCGGCACGCAGGCGCTCGACAAGCTCGCCCTGGGTGCTGATGCTCTCCCGGGCGATAATGTCCTGAATACGTTTCTGCCGCTGCTCTTTGCTGAGTTCCTTGCTGACCACCTTCCAATATTATGTATATGCAGTGAATAATTCAATGACTGAGGACGGGAAGCAGTGGCCGAGCCTCGTCCAGAAGCCGCCGGGCCACCTCCCGCTTGCTCAGGCGGGGCCAGGCCTGTGAGGTGCCGTCGGGGCGCACCAGCGTGACTTCATTGTTGTCGCCGCCAAACGCGGTGCCCGCGCGGGTGGGGTAATTGAGCAGGATGAAATTCGCATTCTTGCGCTGCGCCTTCAGGGCTGCCCGCTCGACCCCGGCATGCGTCTCCATGGCAAAGCCGATCAGGACACGCCTGCCCTTGTCGCGGCCCAGCTCGGCCAGGATGTCCGGGTTGGGAGTCAGGTGAATGGTCACGTCGCCCGCCACCTTGGCCTGTTTCTCGGTGGCCGCGCTGGCTGCCCGGTAGTCGGCCACAGCGGCGGTCATGACCACGAGGTCTGCCTCACCTGCCGCCCTCACGACAGCGTCACGCAGTTCCAGAGCGCTTTCGATGCGCACCACGTCCATCCCCACAGGATCGGGAAGGGCGACCGGACCGGTCACGAGGGTCACCTGCGCGCCACGGTCCCGGGCTTCCTCGGCCACAGCAAAGCCCATCTTGCCGCTGCTGGGATTGCTGATAAAGCGCACCGGGTCAAGGTATTCGCGGGTGGGTCCGGCAGAGACCACGACCTTGACACCTGCCAGGTCCTGTCTGGCCGCCCGGGGAGGGGCGAGCAGGGCCAGGGTGGCTGCAGCGATGTCTTCAGGTTCCGCCATGCGGCCCACCCCACTGCCCTCCCCACGCGTTCCGAAAGCACCCGTCTCTGGGCCAAGGAAGTGGTGGCCCCATTCGCGCAGACGGTCGGCATTGCCCTGCACCGCCGGGTGGCGCCACATCCGTTCGTTCATGGCCGGAACCCACAGCACCGCCCCCGTCACACTGAGCAGGGTGGCCAGCGCCAGGTCGGCGGCGTGCCCGCCCGCCGCCCCAGCCATCAGCTCGGCGGACGCGCCCACGATCACCACGGCGTCGGCCCGGGCAAGTGTGAGGTGCTGGGCGTCCGGGCGCGCGGCAAACCAGGTCTGATCGGTGGCCACGGGCCCATCGGCCGCAGTGGCCAGGCTGAGCTCAGTGATAAAGGCCAGCGAGGCGCGGGTGGCAATCACCTGCACCTGAACGCCCCCTTCCCGCAGTCGGCGCAGCACGGAAGGCGCCTTCACCGCTGCCATGCTGCCTCCCACGATTACCAGCACGGTCTTTATGGCCGGGGCCTGAGCTTGCTCAAGAGTCACCCGGACAGTGTAAGACGGCCTCGCACAGACGCCGTGATCCGGCCCGGTACTCCTTCATGCTTCCGGCTGCGGGACACGCTCAAATCCGCGCAACGCTGTGCTGCAAGCGTTGCAGGGTGTGGTGACCCGGTACGGGAAAAGCGTCCGCGTGCCTCAGCCCTCTGCACAGGTATACTGCGCGGGTTATGCGTACGGTGACGGTAGGGACGCGCGGTTCGACTCTCGCGCTCGCTCAGACCCGGTGGGTGGTCGCCCGCCTGAAGGAGGAATGGCCCGACACGGACTTCCGGATTCAGACCATCAGCACAAAAGGCGACCGAAACCGCGAAAGTCTGGAAACAATGGCTCAGAAGGGTGACAAGGGGTTCTGGGTCAAGGAGATCGAGGACGCCCTGCTGCAGAAACGGATTGACATCGCCGTACACAGCCTCAAGGATCTTCCGACCGAGCAGCCCGAGGGGCTGGAGGTGGCCAGCATTCCCAAGCGCGTGGACGCCCGCGACGTCCTGATCGGCAAGGAAGGCATGAAGCGCCTCGCGGACCTGCCGCAGGGCGCCCGGGTGGGCACCAGCAGCGTGCGCCGCAAGGCCTTCCTGCGGGCCTACCGCCCGGACCTGCAGGTGATCGATCTGCGTGGCAACATCGACACCCGGCTTGCGGCCCTGGCCGGCGACGAGTACGACGCAATCATCCTGGCGGCGGCCGGGCTGATCCGCACCGAGATGCGCCACCGTATTGACGAGTTTGTCGAGCCTGACATCCTGCTGCCGGCTCCCGGACAGGGAGCCCTGGCGCTGGAGACCCGTTCTGGTCCCGAGAACGACCTGACCATCGAGGTGGCCTACGCCATTCACGACCACGGCACCGACGACCGCATCACCGCCGAGCGCGAGTTTCTGGCGGGACTGGGCGCCGGGTGCATGGCCCCGGTAGGCGCGCACGCCAGCATCAAGGGCGGCGTGCTGACCCTGGAAGGCTGGGTGGGTGCCCTGGACGGCAGCAAGGTCATCCGCGCCACCAGCATTGGCGACCCCACGGAATGCGCCGATATTGGCGCGGAACTGGCCGGCGACATGCTGGGCCAGGGGGCCCAGGCGCTGATCGACGCGGCGCGCGAATGACAACCAGGTAGCTGCACGATGAAACTGACCTGGCGTCACATCGCCCGGGCCCTGCTGGCCACCGCGCTGTGGGTGGGAATCGGACTTTACAAGCGGACCCAGGATGGGCAGCCCCTGGTGGAAGCCACCTGGGCCGAACTGCCCCTGGGTGCGGTGGTGTTTGCGGTGTCGCTGGTGTGGGTCTCCCGCCGGCGGCGCTGAAGGCCTGTCGCCGGGCCGGGGGACGGGGGAGATGAAGCGACTTGCGGTGATTCATACGGGCGGCACGATTGCCAGCCGGCGGAATCCGAATGGTCCGGGGTTCACCCCGCAGACGCCGCCCACCGTGCCCGGCCTGCCGGGCGTTCAGGTCACCGACCACCAGCCGTTCACCCTGCCCAGCCCGCATGTGACGCCGGCGCACATGCTGACGCTGGCTCAGCTGATCGAGTCGCTGGCGCCCACCCATGACGCCGTGGTGGTCACGCACGGCACCGATACGCTGGAAGAGACTGCCTTTGCCCTGCACCTGCTGCTTCGGACCAAGGCCCCCGTGGTGCTGACCGGCAGCATGCGTCACGCCGGGGCCGTCTCTTGGGACGGCCCGGGCAACCTGCTCGACGCCGCACAGGTCGCGCTGCACCCGGCCACCGCCGGGCGCGGCCCGCTGGTGGTGTTCGGCGGGGATGTCTTTGACGCCCGCACGGTGACCAAGGTCCACAGCACGGCGGTGGACGCTTTCGGGGGCTACCCCGGCCCCATCGGGCGCATCGACCGGGTGGGGGAGACGCCTCAGGTCCGTTTCTTCGCCAGCCCAGAGCCGCGTCAGGCGTTTACGCCCACGCAACTGGGTGCGCGGGTTGACATTCTGTATGCCTACGCCGGCTGGACCGGGGAAGGCTACGCAGAGGCGGCTGCGCGGGCCGACGGGCTGGTCATTGCTGCGCTGGGCACTGGGAACCTGCCGGGCGAACTGCTGCCCCTGATCGAGGCCACCAACAAACCCGTGGTGATTGCCACCCGCACGCACGCCGGGCCGGTGATTCCGGTGTATGGCTACGCCGGCGGCGGCGCGACCCTGGTCGAGGCAGGCGCCATCCCGGCCAGCTTTCTCAACGCCCACAAGGCGCGCATTCTGCTGCTGGTGCTGCTGAGTCTGGGACTTGACCGGGAAGCGATCCGGCGCGTGTTTGTGGACGACCCCTTCTGAGCACAAGGTCCGGCTGTTCTCATTCAGCACAACCAGACCCACTCCAGTCCCAGGCAAAATTAATTGCAGATTGCAATTAATCTGGATGAAGTGTGGCAGGATCAAGCGATGACTCCCGCTTCGGACGCCTCACCTATGGCCTTCCTGCAGGCCTTCTGGGAGGTCTGGCAGACGCTGGCGGCCCGGGTAGAAGCGGCGCTGAGCAGCCGGCATGGCCTGGATCTGCGCGCTTTTATCACGCTGGCCTATGTTCAGAGCAATGAGCCCGGAGCAGACCAGCCGGCTGCCTTGGCGCGCCTGACCGGTGTGCCACGGTATGAAATGAGCCGGATTCTCTCCCGGCTGGAGACGGGCGGGGCTGTCACCCGACAAAGCACCCATTCCGACGCCCGGCGGGTCACGGTGAGCGCCACCCCGGAGGGCCGCCTCCTTTACGCCGAGGCCGAGCAGACCGTTCTGGAAGTGGTGGCCCCACTGCTTTCTCAATTGGGAGAACCGGCCACGGCCGGGCTGACCACCAAGCTGCGGCAGCTTGCCCAGGCCGCCGGCACTCAAGGAGACCAGTCATGACCAGCGATTTCCACGCCTCTGAACCTGCCCGCTGCCCCTTTACCGGCCAGAGTGCCGAGCCTGCCACGGCCAGCCGGACCCGCCGCCCGGGACCCATGCCCACCGGGTCGGTCGAGCGCGATGCCCGCGGCGTCTACCGGATCCACTCGTTCCAGGCTGCCCGCGACATCCTGCGCAGCGAGGACGTCCGTCAGGCCGGATTCATGGCCGAGGCCGCCGGGGAAATGGGCAGCCGCACGCCCCTGATGACGCGGATGCCGGTCCTGTTTGCCGAGGGAGAGGAGCATCACGACATGCGCCGCGCCACGGCCCGGTATTTCACGCCAGCTGCCGTCGGCGCGTACCAGCCCATGATCGCCGCGCTGGCCGACAACCTGATCGCTGATCTGGCCGGCCAGGGTGAAATTAGCCTGGACGACCTGAGTCTGCGTCTGGGTGTCAACGTGGCGGCGCAGGTCGTGGGGCTGACCAGCAGCCGGCTGCCGGGCCTGGAAAAACGCATCACGGCGTTTGTGGAAGGCCAGGGTGACAGTGAACCGGGAGCCGCCCAGCCTCAGGGGCGCCTGGACCATTTCCGGCAGCAGGCTCACCTGGGCCTGTTTTACCTGCTGGACGTCAAGCCGGCGATTCAGGCCCGGCGCAGGTCGCGCCGTGACGACCTGATCAGCTACCTGGTGGAGCGCGGTTACAACGATCTGGAGATCATGACCGAGTGCCTGACCTATGGCACTGCCGGGATGGTCACCACCCGAGAATTCATCACGGTGGCCGCCTGGCACCTGCTGAAGAACGCGGAGTTGCGCGCCGATTACGTGCACGGCACCGAAAAGCAGCGGCATGACATCCTGCACGAGATCCTGCGGCTCGAGCCGGTCGTGAACACGCTGTACCGCCGCGCCCAGGCAGAACTGACCGTGGACGGCGTAACCATCCCGCAGGGCAGCCTGATGGCCCTAAACGTCCAGTACGCCAATCTGGACCCCCAGACGGTGGGTGCTGATCCCGGGCAGCTGTGCCCGGCGCGTCCACTGCCCCGCGGGGTGCAGCCTCCGGTGCTGTCGTTCGGGGACGGTCACCACCGCTGCCCGGGGGCCTTTCTGGCCATCAGGGAGAGCGACATCTTCCTGCGCCGCCTGCTGCTATGGCGCGACCTCGAACTTGTGCAGGAGCCGCAGGTGTCCTACAACGAGGTCGTCAAGGGCTTTGAACTGCGCGGCCTGCGGGTGCGGCTGGGCAGCCGGGCTCGGGCCTGAGCGGACTGAACCTAGACTGCTGCATGGGCAAACTGGTCCGCGACCGCATTCCGGAACTTTTTGGTGGGCCGGACAGTGTTTACGTTTCTCTCAGCACCCCCGGGTACCGCGTGGCTCTGCGCAACAAGTTGCTGGAAGAGGCGCGGGAATATCTGGAATCCGGCGAGACGCTCGAGCTGGCCGACGTGCTGGAGGTGGTTTACGCCCTGGCGGCACTGGACGGCGTCAGCCGGGCTGAACTGGAAGAGCTGCGCGCCACAAAGGCCCGGGAACGCGGTAGTTTCGCTGACCGGGTGTGGTGGGAGGACGCGCCCTGACCACCCTGGCCGGACACCTTCCTAACGAGCGTTAGGTTCCGCTTGCTAGACTGGCGGTATGTCAAAAGCTGTGATCGTGGCGGCCTCGCGCACGCCGACCGGCAAGTTCATGGGAACTCTGGCTGATGTGGGCGCCGTTGACCTGGGAGCTCTCACCCTGGCCGAAACGCTCAGGCGCAGTGGTCTCCCCGCTGGATTGATTGAGGACGTCATCATGGGCCAGGTCGTGCAGGCCGGCAGTGGACAGAACCCCGCCCGGCAGGCCGCCCTGAAAGCGGGTCTGAGCCATGAGGTGGGTGCCCTGACCATCAACAAGGTGTGCGGCAGCGGTCTGAAAGCCGTGATCCTGGCCGCGCAGAGCATCCGCGCAGGTGATCAGCAGGCGGTGCTGGCCGGCGGCATGGAAAGCATGAGCAATGCTCCGCATTTGCTGCCGCAGGCCCGCAAGGGCTACCGCCTGGGCCATGCTCAGGTGCTTGACGCCAATACCCACGACGGCCTGTGGTGCTCGATCAACAACGAGGGCATGGGCCTGACCGGCGAGCGCGTGGCCGAGAAGTACGCCATCGGCCGCGAGGAGCAGGACGCCTTCGCCACCTCCAGCCACCAGAAGGCCGTCGCCGCTACCCAGGAAGGCCGATTCCGTGACGAGATCGTGCCGGTGACGGTCAAGGGCCGCAAGGGTGACGTGGTGGTGGACACCGATGAGGGACCGCGCGCTGATACCAGCGCCGAGACGCTGGGCAGGCTCAAGCCCGCCTTCAAGCAGGACGGCAGCGTGACCGCCGGAAACGCCCCGGGCCTCAACGACGGCGCCGCCAGTCTGCTGGTCATGAGCGAGGAGGCCGCCCAGACCCACGGCCTGACCCCCCTGGCCGAGATCATTGATTACGCCACCGGCGGTCTCGCCCCCGAGTGGGTCATGATGACCCCGGTGCCCGCCACCCAGAAGCTGCTGCAGAAGCTGGGAATGAATGCTGACGACGTGGACCTCTGGGAACTGAACGAGGCCTTCAGCGTGCAGAGTCTGGCGGTCAGCCGTGAACTGGGCCTGGATCCCGCGCGGGTGAATGTGAATGGCGGTGCCGTGGCCCTGGGCCATCCCATCGGTGCGTCGGGCGCGCGCATTCTGGTGACCCTGCTGCACGCCCTGAAGCAGCAGGACAAGGAAACCGGCGTAGCCACCCTGTGCATGGGTGGCGGCAACGGACTGGCCATGGCGGTCCGGCGGTTGTGAGGACACATAGGACGAAGCACGATAAGCGTAGGGCCGCCCCTGAGCCTGTGGCCCCGTCCGGAGGCTGCAAAGGCTTAGGCTGAAAGCATGAGCCAACCGACCCTCTGGATTATCGAGAGCACGTACCTCAAGACGGGTGACGAACTGGCGGCCGTCACGCCCCGCCACCGTGAGTGGCTCGACCAACACTATGTCAGTGGGGTCTTTCTGACCAGTGGGCGCAAACTGGACGGCACTGGCGGCGTGCTTGTCGCCCTGGCCGGGAGCCGAGAGCAACTTGAAGCCATTTTTCAGGACGATCCCTTCGTGAAGGAGGGATGCAGCACCTACCGCTACACCGCCTTTACCCCAGTCAAGCGCGGCCGCAGCCTGGAGCTCAGCGGCGTGCCGCTGGTGGAATGACCGATGCAGCTGTCGTTTAGTGGACCCGACTTCGACCCGCCGGAAAGCGAGCAGTACCTGAATATCGCCATGGGGCGGCAGGTGGCCGGACTGGATACGTGGCTCAGGGATCAGGGCTGGTTCGGTCCGCTGGGCAGCGCCACACTGCTGACAGCCGAGGAGGTCCGGCAGCAGTGCGCCCGATTTCTGGCGTTGCCCCTGGACGCCCCTCAGCTGGATATCAGCTGGATCGAACGCGGCTGGTGCCTGAAGGACGAAGCTTCTGACGCGACGTTTTTTGGGGTCGGGCAGGGCCGCTGGCTGGCCTGGAACTGGTTTACGACCGCTTAGAGCCCTGGTTCGCACGGGCTGCAGGCCGGGCACGGCGGCAATCTGCGAGGTCGACCGCATGGGGGCGCAGGCGTGACCATGTCGTCATTCAGGAGCCGGTGGTGCGCCCCATAGAAGGAGAACACATGAAATTTGGAGTCATCGGAGCAGGCCAGATGGGCGGCGGTATCGCCCAGGTCGCAGCACAGAGCGGATTCGACGTGGTCGTGCAGGATGTTCAGCAGGCTTTTCTTGACCGGGGCCGGGGCGTCATCGAAAAGAGCCTTGCCAAGCTGCACGAGAAGGGAAAGCTGACCGGCACGCCGGAGGAGATCCTGGGCCGCATCCGCTTCACGACCGAGCTGTCGGACTTCGCGGACTGCGATCTGGTGGTGGAAGCCATCGTGGAGAACGAGGCGGTCAAGGCCGAGCTGTTCCGGAAGCTGGGGGAGATCGTCCAGCCCGAAGGGATCCTGGCCAGCAACACCAGCTCGATTCCGATCACGGCTCTGGCCAGCGCCTCAGGCCGTCCGGAGCGCTTTATCGGGATGCACTTCATGAATCCGGTGCCGCTGATGGCGCTGGTGGAAGTGATCCGGGGCTACAGCACCAGCGATGAGACGACCCGGATCGTTACCGAGACCGCTCAGAAGATGGGCAAGACCCCGCTGTCCTGCAACGACTTCCCCGGATTTGTCAGCAACCGCATCCTGATGCCCATGCTGAACGAGGCCATTCAGTGCGTTATGGAAGGCGTGGCGGAGCCCGAGGCCATCGACGGCATTATGAAACTGGGCATGAACCACCCCATGGGACCGCTCACGCTGGCTGACTTCATCGGACTGGATACTTGCCTGGCCATCATGGAGGTGCTCCATCAGGGACTGGGAGACGACAAATACCGTCCCAGCCCACTGCTGCGCAAGATGGTGCAGGCCGGGCTGCTGGGGCGCAAGAGCGGGCAGGGCTTCTACAAGTACTGAGCCGAGGGCCGGGCGGCTGGGCCCATCAATGTGAGGAGGGCCGCCTTTCTGCTTCGGCCCTCTCAGGCTGGACTGAGGTTCTTCATGTCGTCCCCTGGTACAACCCCCGGGATGAGACGAATCCTGCCTGCCCTGACCGTGTCCGCTGCCCTGCTGGGAGGCGCTGCATTTGCCGCTGCACCTGCCGCCGTACCCGCCGCCGGCTGTACTCCCGCCCAGGACCAGGAGGCCGCCCGCGTGGCGGCCATCAGCACTGCCCGCGGCAGGCTTGACGTCGCGGCCTTCTTCTACCGGCTGCAGTACAACGATGTGGCCTACGACGTGAAGGTCCAGGACGCTGAGGTTGCCGGCAACAGTGCCACGGTGCGCGGGCTGCTGACCCTGCGGGCCACCCAGCGCCGTGACGGTAAGGCTATCGGCGCCACCTATCAGGGGGTGGTGTACCTCAAGCGCACCGGTCCTTGCGGCTGGACTGCCACCGGCTACAAGCAGGAAGGCGCCCAGTAGAGCCTCGGACACTGCGTAAAGACCGGACACTGCGAGGTGCGCCCCCTGTGGGGGAGTGCAAAGTGAATCACCGCGCTGCCCCTGTCTGCACGACTAGACTGAAGGGGTGAAGAGCCCAGGCGACAGCAGGAAGTGGTCAGTGGAGGATATGCCGCTCTGCAGGCAGGTTTTCCGGCAGGCCACTTCCTGCTGTGCGGCCGCTGGGTACGGGGGCGCCGCTGCTGTGCAGGTGCACCTGTGAGCGCCATCTATCAGCGTGCCCGGCCTATCCGCTGGGACGAGGTGGTGGGCCAGGAGCACGTCAAAGACGTGTTGCGTGCCGCGTTGGAGCAGGGGCGGGTGGGCCACGCGTACCTGTTTTCCGGGCCGCGCGGCGTCGGTAAGACGACCACCGCGCGCCTGATCGCCATGACCGCCAACTGCACCGGACCGCTGCCCAGGCCTTGCGGAGACTGCGAGAGCTGCCTGTCGGTGCGCGCCGGGTCCCATCCGGACGTTCTGGAAATCGACGCGGCCAGCAACAACAGCGTCGACGACGTCCGTGACCTGCGGGAAAAGGTCTCGCTGGCGGCCATGCGCGGCGGCAAGAAGATCTACATTCTGGACGAGGCGCACATGATGTCGCGAGCGGCCTTCAACGCGCTGCTCAAGACGCTGGAAGAGCCACCCTCGCACGTAATTTTCATCCTGGCGACCACCGAGCCCGAAAAGATCATCCCGACCATTCTGTCGCGCTGCCAGCACTACCGCTTCCGCCGCCTGACCGCCGAGGAGATTGCCGGCAAGCTCACTGGGCTGGCCGCGAAGGAGGGGGTACGCGCCGAGCCCGACGCCCTGCAGCTGATCGGCCGCCTCGCCGACGGCGCCATGCGCGACGGCGAGAGCCTGCTGGAACGCATGCTGGCCGCCGGAACGGCCGTCACCCGCGTCGGGGTCGAAGAAGCGCTGGGCTTGCCTCCGGGTGAACGGGTGCGCGGCATCGCCGGCGCCCTGGTATTGGGTGACGCCGGGAGTGCCCTGCAGGGCGCGGCGCAGCTGTACCGCGACGGCTTCGCGGCGCGCACGGTGGTCGAGGGGCTGGTCTCAGCGGTGGGCACGGCGCTGCACGCCGAACTGGGCCTCAGCGGCGAGCGGCTCGAGGGGGCCGATGTTCCCCGGCTGCTCAGGCTGCAGGCCGCCCTGGACGAGCAGGAGGCCCGCTTTGTCCGCAGTGCCGACCAGCAGAGCCTGGAACTGGCCCTGACCCACGCCCTGCTGGCGGCCGATGGTGGTGCAGGCAGTACAGCTGCATCGTCAAATGCACCGGCAGCCAGCATTCCCGCAGATCTGGCACAACGGCTCAACCGTCTGGAGAAGGAAGTAAGCTCACTGCGGGCCGGTGGGGCATCGGGCGTTCAGGCCCCTGCGGCACCCGTGGCTGACTTCGACCCGGGGGCACGCAGGGGTCCGGCTCCGGTGCGCGAAGTGGCGGCGCAGGCGCTGGGCCAGGTGGCTCCAGCGGCCGCGCCAGCGGCGGTTCAGGGCAGCTGGGTGGACGTGGTCCGGCAGGCCAGCATGCAGCTCAAGGCCTTTCTGAAGCCTGCGCGCATGCACGCCGAGCCGGGCTATGTCAGCCTCAGCTATGACGACAAGAACGCCTTTCATGCCAAGCAGATCGCGGGTAAGTTTGATGATGTGGCCAAACTGGTCCTGAAGGTGTTCGGGCCGGTCACCTTCGAGCTGATCGCGCCCGAAGGGAGCCGCAAGCTCAGTCTGGGTGGGGCGGCCAGCCATGTCGGCCCGGCGGAAGCCCCAGCTGCCCCAGTCCAGTCACCCTCCCTCCCCACACCGGGCGGGGCCACGCGAACTGAACCGGCCGCGGCCACACCCGAAATCGCGCCTTTTGATCCTGCGCCCCGGCGCACCAGCAGCCGTGGTCCGGCCTTCGAGCCGGTGGAGGCCGGCCCCCAGGCGTCGGCCCAGCGCCCTGCATCCCGGCCTGCCGCTGTGGCCACGCTGGACGCCCCACCACCACGCCCACAGGTGGTCGAGCGTTCCCAGACAGAGCAGCGGGTGCCGCCGGCCAGTCCGGACGATGTGGCGCGCTCACCACTGCCTGTCCACTCGCCCGCGCCCTGGGATACGGGACATGTCGCCGACGGGCCGCAGGCTCCTGCCGACGCCCAGGGAGGGGACCAGTTGCCTGCGGGCGGGCAGAGCCGTGATCTGTATGTCGTCGAGCCCATCACCGAAGAGCCCGACTGGGGCCAGATCGGCGGTCAGTTTGCCGGCGAGGTTCCACCCGACCTGGGCGATTCACCGTTTACCGAGTATGTGCCTCAGCGGCCCCGCCCGGCCGCCCCACCGGCTCCTGCGGCCGCCGAGCCCAGCGCTCCGGCCACGGCCGGCCGGCCGGCTGACATCCGTGCCCACCCGATGTATGAGGACATCAAGAGCCGCTTTAATGGCCGGGTCCGTGAAATCGGCAAGAACCGCAACGTTCCCGCTGTGACGCCGGAAAGTGACGTGGACGACGAGGACGCTGAAGTCTGAGGCTGGGCTGACCGCCACAGAAACTCAGGAGCCTCACCTGCCAGATGCAGGCGTGCGCTAGCCTGCCGCCTGACCCCATGAGCATCTCCTTTCGCCGCTTGGCGTTGTTTTCCCTGTCTCTGACGCTTGGTGCCGCACAGGCACAGGGCCCCGCTCCTGTGGCTGCTGTTCCTCCGCCGGCGGTGGCGGCTCCCGGCTCTGCCCTGCGGGGCCTGTGGGTGGACGCCTTCGGCCCCGGCCTGAAGACCCGCGCGCAGGTCCGCCAGACCGTGGATGACGCGGTAAAGCTGGGCGTGAACACGCTGTTTGTCCAGGCGATCCGGCGGGGCGACTGCCTGTGCCTGAAAAGCACCCTTCCCGTGGTCACGGACGCGGATCTGGAGAAAAACTTTGATCCGCTGGCCCTGGTGACGGAGCTGGCCCATGCCCGTGGAATAAAGGTGATCGCCTGGGCCAGCGTGACGGGGATCTCCAACACCGCGGCTCCCAACAGCAACCCCCGGCACGTCACCCGCGCGCATGGCCCGCAAAGTGGCAAGGCCTCCTGGATGGCGCGGCGGCCGGACAACAGCTGGCTCGAAGGCCGGGACGGCTGGCTGGACGCGGGCATTCCTGAGGCAGCCGAGTACATGGCCGCCGGGGTCGTCAGTCTGGTCAGGAACTACCCGGTTGACGGCGTGCAGCTTGACCGCATCCGCTACCCGGACGGTGGCGTGTGGGGCTATGACCCGAAGGTACTGGCCCGCTACCGCGCCGAGACGGGTGCCAAAGGCGTTCCTGCCGGCAACGACGCGCGCTGGCAGCAGTGGAAGCGCGACCAGATCACCGGACTGGTGCGGCGCATCGCCCTGGAGGTCAAGACCCTGAAACCGGACGCCTGGGTCAGCGCTGCCACCATCACCTACGTGCGGCCACCCGCACCAGGGGACCGCGCCGGGTTCCGGCGTACCCGGACCTATCTGGAAGTCATGCAGGACTGGCTGGGCTGGATGAACGAGGGACTGATCGACCTGAACGTCCTGATGAATTACAAGCGCGACGGAGTCAACGATCAGACCGCCTGGTTCGACGGCTGGAATGCCTTTGCCCACAGCGTCCGCTCCCGTCAGGACGGCCAGGGTGCCGCCGTGGCCTCGGGCACGGCCATGTACCTCAATACGCCTGAGGTAACCGCGTCTCAGGCCGCGCGCAGCGTGCGTGCGGGCCTGGGCTGGGTGGGCTACTCCTACCGCACGCCGACCCTGAATGTCTTCAATGCCAGAGAAAGTGGCGCGCAGGGGCTGACAGCGGTGCGTGAGGCCCTGACTGCGCCAGGCGCCGCCCTGGCCACTCCGGTCCGCTGGACCGATACCGCTCCGACCTCGCGCGGGCTGATGGGCCGCATCACCGGCACGGCGGTGCCAGGACACCACCAGGTGACGGTGTGGCAGGGTGGCCGGCAGATCGCCCAGAGCCTGACCGACGGCAACGGTTACTACGGCTTTCTCACCCTGGAACCCGGCCGCTACGAGGTGCGGGTCAGCGGCCAACGCTGGGTGGACACCGTCCCTGCGCGTGGCATCGTGCGCCTGCCGGATCTGCTGGTGCGGCTGCCTAAGCCCGTGGCCATGCCGGTGCAGGCCCCCGCGCCCCTGCCCGATCCGGTCCGCGAGACCGATAAGCTGCCTGCCCCACCTTAAGGCCGGGGCCGCAAATACGCTGCCGCTGGACCGGCACCACGGCGGCCAGAGGCAGGGTGGGCAGGTAGACTCCAGACATGACCACGCCAGATGTCGGCATTCCTCCGTTCGAATTCAGGCAGACGCTGGGACGTTTTGCCAGCGGCGTGACGGTGATCACGGCCAGAGACGGCCACGAAAGGCGCGGCATGACCGCCAGTGCATTTGTCTCGGTCAGCCTGACGCCGCCGCTCATTCTGGTCAGTGTAGATGACCGAGCCCAGATGCACGCCCTGCTGTCCGAAGACCGGGTCACGCACTTCGGGGTCAATATCCTGAGCGCCACCCAGGCGCACCTCAGCGATCACTTTGCCGGCCGCCCGGGAGCCGAGGAGCAGGTTTCCTGGTTCGAGCACGAGGGTCTGCCGCTGATCGGCGGCGCGATTGCGCAGCTCGTGTGCCGCAAGCATCAGGTCATTGCGGCCGGTGACCACACGCTGTACCTGGGCTTCGTCGAATACAGCCGCTACACCGACGATGACCCCTTGGTGTATTTCCGCGGCCAGTACCACGAGCTGGGCTGAACTTCAGCCCCGTCTCTTGAAGCAGCAGCGTGCGGCATGCTCTGCTGCGGGTGTGCCGCCCTATCTGCCGCAACTGCTGCTTGCCTTTGTGCTCGTGGCCCTGACCTTCAGCGTGTCCTATCCGGTCACCCTCGGCGGACAGACACAGGTCGATGCCCTGGACGCCGCGTTGCTGATGCTGGCGCTGGTCAACCTGCGACTGGGCTGGAGCGGCGCACGTCATGCACACGGGGGCCGTGCGCCACTGACCGTGAATCTGGCCGGTCTGATCGCTGCTGCGCTGGTGACCTGGCGCATGCTGGTGGCCCTGAGTCCCCTCTCCGGCTGAGAGGAGGTTTAGGCGAATTTCAAGTTCCGGGGGCGAAAGGGAGGGGCTGGGCTAGACTTCCCTCATGATTCGCCTCGCCATTCTCGCGGACCTGCACGCCAACCTGGCGGCAACGCTCGCGGTTCATGCCGACTTGCAGCGGCGCGGGGTCACGGAAATCTGGGTATTGGGCGATCTGGTGGGCAAGGGACCTCGGCCCAGGGAAGTCGTGGAATGGACGCAGGCGCATGCCACGCGCGTCATCCAGGGCAACTGGGACGCCCGGGTCGCCGGGGCCACACACCGCCCACAGGACCTGTGGCCCCGCAGCAAACTTACTGCCGCGCAGCTGACCTACCTTGAGGAGCTCCCGTACGGCATCGAGGAACAGTTCGGAGGCGCGTGGTGGCGCTTTGTGCATGCCAGCAGTCACGGCCTCTTTCACCGCCTTTACCCGCACAGCAGTCTGGCCGAGCAGCTCGACGCCTTCCGGCCCAATCCGCAGTATGCGCTGCGCGAGCATGCCGACGCCCTGGTTTACGCCGACGTGCACGAGGCCCTGATGCTCGACGTGGAAGGCCGTCCGCTGATCAACTGCGGCAGCGTGGGCAATCCGCTGGACAGCACGCTTCCCTGTTACCTGCTGCTGGAATTTCAGCCGGACAACCCTTCGCACAGCGCGACGTTCGTGCGCCTGACCTATGACCGCGACTCGGAGATCTCGGCGGCCGAGGCGAGCGGCATGCCCTTTACCCGCGAGTACATCGCCGAGCTGCTGACCGGCGCCTACCAGAAACGCCGCGCCCGCACCGGAGAAAGCCCGGAACCTGCCTGAAATCAGGGATGGACAGGGTAAAGGACCTCCCGGACGGACCGGAAAGGTCTTTTGCTGCGTGCCAGGTACAGGCAGGCGATGGTGGTGATACGCAGGCCGGGTTTCCTGAGCCCATCCGTTTGCCGCCAGACCGCCGTCCGGGCGGAAGTGCTCAGGATTTGAGGGTCGGAGTCTCCCCCCGCTGCTTCTGGGCCAGCTTGGCCGGCTCAAAAATGCTGGCGTCCGCACCGTAGCGCGCTTTCACGGCCCGCTGCACAAACCAGATCGCCGCGAAGACCCCCAGGAAACTGACGATCATTCCTGGCACACGCATGATGGCGTTGACTTCCGCCACCTGGGCGTTGAAAGCGTCGCTGCCGAAGCGGGCCACCACACGCTGATAGTTCACGACGCTGTTGATGACTCCGCCGATCAGGTCTACCACCGCGAAGACCACAGTTCCCAGTACCAGCCCGCGGTGCACGCCGGGGTCGCGCAGGGCCTGCTGGGTGGCGGCGCGGTCTTCGGGGCTTTCCGTGATGGTCGTGGCGTCCAGGAAGATCCGGAACAGCGGCACGCTGGTCGCGGCGCTGATCAGAAACAGGATTCCCGTGAGGTACATGCGGGCACTGTCCTTGATGGCGTACCAGAAGCCGTCCACGTACCAGAACGCCAGCGCGCCGGAGACGATGGCGCCAGCCCCACCGAACAGCGCCACCGGACTGACATTCTTATTTTTCAGGATGTCCCACAGCACGTAAGCCACCGGAATCAGCGCGGCCAGCAGGTAGGCGCGGATGTTGCCGGTCTGCCCGCCGCCCAGCAGGCTGGCCACCCCGATGCCCTCTCCGAGCACGTTGGGGGTCAGGATCAGAATGGGAATCAGCAGCGTGAAGACCAGATCCCATATGGTCTTCGGAATCTTAGTGCGGGCTTTCTTGGGAGCAGGGCGGGCGGCCGGTTCGGTCATACGCCCGGCATTCTCTCATGGCCGGGTGAGGCCCGGACAAACCGCTCCCGCCCGGTCAGGTCAGCATGAACGGTGGTGTTCCAGCCACCGGAATGCAGTTCGGCGGCAAAAACGCTGGCATTGCGGGGGTCGAGTTCCAACCACAGCGGCGCGCCCGGTGCTAGGGCCACAGCCGCCTGGACCGCCAGCGGCCGGGCCAGCTCCAGCCCATCCGCGCCGGCATACAGGGCCAGAGGGGGGTCGTGCTGCACCTCCGGGTCGGCCTCAAGGCGGTCGTCCTCCGGCAGGTATGGCGGGTTGCTGACAATCAGGTCAAACGGTCCGGCCAGACCGGCCAGCAGGCTGCCCTGTACAAGGGTCACGTCCAGGGCGCAGCTGGCTGCATTCTCCTGGGCCAGCGTCAACGCCTCAGGACTGATGTCGGTGGCCCAGACATGGGCGTCGGGGCGGGCGGCTTTGAGCCCCAGGGCCAGGGCGCCGCTTCCGGTACCCACATCGAGCACGCGGGGAGAGGACACGGCGCAGAGCTCCTGCACGATCAGGTGAAGCAGCCACTCGGTCTCGGGGCGGGGAACCAGGGCCCGCGCGTCGCTGCGCAGCCGCATCCCGCCCCACTCCACCTCACCCAGCAGGTGTTGCAGCGGGACGCGGGCCGCACGCCGCTCCAGCACTGTTGCCAGCCGGGCCGCGTCCTCCGAGGAAACCTCCCCGGTACCGCGCAGCAACAGGTCGGTGGGGGAGAGGCCCAGGGTATGCTCCACGAGCGCCCGGGCGTCCACGGCAGGAGAGGACACGCCCGCTTCTGCCAGCTGCTGCGTTGCCGCCTGGAACCATTCACGCACCGTCGCCATGTTTCTCCTGAAAAAGCAGAGGAACGGAGCCGGAGGAACACGCCTCCGGCCCCCGCGCCACCAGTCCTAGCCGTGCCGGGGTTTGATGATCAGCCGCCGGGAAGCCCCTTCGCCTACCGACTCGGTCATCACGTCAGGATGCTCCTTAAGGGTAATGTGCAGGATGCGCCGCTCGGCGGCTGGCATGGGCTGCAGTTCGTGGGGCTCACCACTTTTGGCGACCTGCACTGCCAGCCTCTCGGCCAGCTTGGACAGTGTGTCGGCCTGCCGCTTGCGGTAGCCACCGATGTCCACCCGCACGCGCTGTTCGCTGCGGCCTTCCAGCTTGGCCAGCACCGTGTAGGCCAGCACCTCCAGGGCACCCAGGGTCCGCCCGTCACGTCCGGCAAGGCGCGCAGCCTGCTCACCGGTGATCTCGGCTTCCAGGGCGTCTTCACCCTGGGTGACCGTCACGCTGAGTTCGGGGTCAATCCGGGCAACCACACCGCGCAGAAAGCGTTCCAGAACCACACGGGGATCCTCAAGCGCGGCACCCAGGGTGGGCGCCATGGCGGGCGCGGCGTCCGGCGCGGGTGGCGGCGGTGCGCTCTCGTCCGCGTCGCTGATGCCCAGTCCCGCGAGGTAGTCGTCGAGGTTCGTGCGGTTGTCCATAATCCTCAGTCTACCCTGCCGTTCTCACCTGTTTCCCACAGGTGCCCTTCACCGGCCCGCGCGGCAAAAGTGCGGGCACTGCGTTCCAGCATGCGGTAAACCGTCTCAAAGCCTTCCGGACCAGTGGTGTAGGGGTCCGGCACGTCGGCGCCGGGCACTTCAGGGTCGAAGTCACGCATCAGACGAATCCGGGCTTCCGCGTTCGGTGGGCTCAGGCGCCGGGCGTCGCTGAGATTCATGGCGTCCATAGCCAGGATCATGTCCTGCTCGTAGAAGTCGGCGAGGTCCAGCTGCCGCGCCCGGCCGCCCAGATCCAGGCCGTGGCGGCGGGCCACTTCACGGCTGCAGGGGTCGGCCGGGCGCCCAGCATGCCACGGTGCCGTGCCGGCGCTGTCCACTACGGCCGGCACACCTGCCGCCTGCAGCTCACGGCGCAGCAAAGCCTCGGCCAGCGGGCTGCGGCAGATGTTGCCCAGGCACAGTGCCAGGACCCGCAGTGGCCGCTGGAGACAGGGGTTCACACCTCAGTGAAGGCACCCAGGGCCCGGAACCGTTCGTGCCGTTGGTGCACCAGCGCGGTGGGGTCCAGGCTGGACAGTTCCCGCAGGTGCCGGCTGACCGCCTCGCCCACCCGCGCAGCCGCAGCGTCGGCGTCCAGATGGGCGCCTCCGGCAGGTTCGGCAATCACTTCCTCCACGATGCGCATCTCCAGCAGGTCCGGCGCCGTCAGCTTGAGGGCCTCGGCAGCCAGCGGGGCCTTGGCAGCGTCCTTCCAGATGATGCTGGCCGCACCTTCGGGGGAGATTACGCTGTACCAGGCATTTTCCTGGATCAGCACGCGGTTGCCCACCCCGACCGCCAGCGCACCGCCGGAACCCCCCTCACCGATGACCACACTGATGGCCGGCACCCGCAGGTTCAACATGCGGCGAATGCTTTCGGCAATGGCCCAGCCCTGTCCACGTTCCTCGGCCTCCAGGCCCGGGTAGGCGCCCTGGGTGTCTACCAGTGAGACCACCGGAAGCCCGAATTTGTCCGCCATGTCCATCAGGCGCACGGCCTTGCGGTAGCCCTCGGGGTTGGCGCTGCCAAAACGGCGCTTGATCTTGCTTTTGGTGTCCCGGCCCTTCTGCTGCAGCAGCAGCATGACCGGCACCCCCTGCCAGCGTGCCGGGCCACCGATCAGGGCGGGGTCGTCGCCATAGCGGCGGTCGCCGTGCAGTTCGGTGAATTCGGTGCACAGCCGGTCCACGTAATCCAGGGCGGTGGGGCGGCCTGGGGCGCGTGCGAGCTGCACCCGTTCCCAGCGACTCATGTCCTGCTGTTTCTGCTCGCGCAGGCGCTGCACCTCGCCGCGCAGGGGGCTCAGGGCCGCGTCGAGATTCTGGCCGGTGCGGTGGGCAGTGTCTTCCAGGTCGCGCACGCGGGCTTCAAGTTCACGCAGGGTATCGGTGGTCATACGCCTACCTCCCCCGCAGGCAGCTCCAGCGTAGGCGCTTGGGCCGGGCAACGCAGCAGCACGCGCAGCAGCCGGGCCAGATACTCCCGGTGCTCGCGGCGGTCCACCACGTCGTCCACCATGCCGTGCGTCAGCAGGAACTCGGCGCGCTGAAAGCCCTCGGGCAGGTGCTGACGGATGGTCTGCTGAATCACGCGCGGGCCGGCAAAGCCGATCAGGGCGTCGGGCTCGGCCACAATGACATCGGCTACGGTGGCGAAGCTGGCGGTCACGCCCCCGGTGGTGGGGTCGGTCAGGACACTCACGTAGGGCAGGCCCTTTTCGGTCAGGCGTTCGAGCGCCACGGTGGTCTTGGCCATCTGCATCAGGGACAGGGCACTTTCCTGCATGCGCGCCCCCCCACTGGCCGTCACGATGATCAGTGGCAGATCATGTGAAGCGGCATGTTCGGCGGCGCGGGCGATCTCCTCGCCCACCACGCTGCCCATGCTGCCGCCACTGAAGGCAAAGTCCATCACAGCCAGCGTGACACTCAGCCCCTCGATCCGGCCGGTCCCGGTCAGGATCGCGTCGGGCCGGCCGGCCTTGCGCTGCGCACGCTTCAGACGGTCGGTGTAGGCCTCGGTATCCACGAAGCCCAGCTGGTCGGTGGGGTGTACTGCGCCTGAAAGCTGGACGAAGCTGCCCTCGTCCAGCAGGACTTCTACGCGTTTCTGTGCGTCCAGGCGCAAGTGGTGTCCACATCTGGGACAGACATGGGCATTCTGTTCCAGTTCACGGTTGTAAAGCCCCTCCTTGCACCTGGGGCATTTCGTCCACAAATCGGGCAGGTCCGCGCCGCTCTGCTGCTGTGGCCGGCGCCGCCGGAAAAAACGATCTAGGGCCATGTACTCGACTCTCCTTAAGAACGCATTCTAGTCGCGCTTTCCGCTCCAGGTTGCACCGGGTTCAGAAGCGGACTTCTGCCGGACCATGCGGCCAGAATGGACCAGACATCCTGGTCTGTGCCGCAGGAGCAGGCTCAGCCCAGCCGACGCTTGAGGTAATCGTCGAGCTGCGCGAGTTGCAGCGTTACGTCACGCTGCAGGGCGTCGATACGGGCATTGACGTCGGTCATGTCGTGCTGTCCCCGTCCGTCTCCGAGCGCGTCCATACGGCTGTCGAGGTGCGTCTGCAACTGCGCGAAGCGGCTGCTTTCCTGCGCATCCAGGCTGTGACGTAGGGCTTCCATGTCACGCAGCAGTTTGGCACTGTCTGCCTGGGCGCGCAGGCTGGACAATCCTGCCCAGAAATAGAACAGCAGCGCCAGGGCGACGGCCAGGATCAGCAGAATCAGTCCCATTGGCACCCCGCTGTAGGTCACGAACCCCAGGCTCAGGGTATGGGGGAACATCAGCGCATTGGTGTTCAAAACCGCAAAAAGCCCCAGCAGCACGACAATCACGATCAGGACGGCGGTCCGCATATCCTGCAGCGTAACATCAGCCTGTCAGGGGTTGGACCGGAACGTAGTTGTGGGAACATTTACAAACGCAACCGCGCCGCTCCGGCGCGCCCAGCCGGCGTATCCTGGGGGTGTTATGTCACTTGTGGTTCTGGTTACCGTGCCTCCTGAACGCGCCCACGAACTCGCGCGGATCCTCGTGTCGGAGCGGCTGGCTGGCTGCGTGAATATCGTGGGCGGGGTGCAGAGCATCTACCGCTGGCATGGCGACGTCGCCGAGGACCCGGAGAGCCTGTTGCTGATCAAGACCACCGGCGACGTCTATCCGGATCTTGAACAGCGCATCAAGGAACTGCATTCCTATGAGGTTCCGGAGATTGTCGCGCTTCCGTTTGACCGGGCCAGCAGTGAATTTCAGGCCTGGCTGCGCGAAAGTCTGGCACCTGAGCGGGCCTGAGAGGCACGGTCCTGGCGCCAGGACCGTGCGCATTCGAAGTCGGCCTGGTTCCGCGACCCCCTGGGCCAGACGGGGTTCAGGCCTGGAATTCGGGTCAGGGCTCTGTCCTGCAACCAGCTGTGAGGCGCGGCGGGCCAGAAGACCCTCGTGATTCCCCTGGAAGTTGCGGCATCACCTGGCGCAGAGGACAGTAGGCAAAGCCATCGGCCGGGCCCGGCTGTTCCAGCCAGAGACAGGTTTTCAGGAGGGCAGAGAATGGACGCTGTGCTGGTAACGGGGGGATCGGGGCAGTTGGGGCGTCGGGTCATCGGCGAACTGCTGGAGCAGGGCAGAGCGGTCCAGGCCATCAGCCGGCGCCCTGGGCCGCAGGCGGCGGGACTGACCTGGGTCACGGGCGACCTCAACAGTGCAGCGACCCTGCAGCGGGGACTGGACGGGGTCAGCCGGGTCGTGCACCTCGCGACCCAGCCGCTCAGGCCGGGCAAGGATCTGCAGATGACCAGTGCCCTGCTCGGTGCAGTGCAGGACCGCCACATAGAGCATTTCGTCTATATGAGTATCAGTGGTCTCGAACGCATGCAGGGGGCACCCTACTACCGCGAGAAGCTGGAGATTGAGCGCCGGCTCAGGACGAGCGGCCTGCGCCTGACTATCCAGCGGTCCACCCAGTTTCACAAGTTTGTCGCGGACCTCCTGGGAAAACTCACCCTGGGCCCTGTCACGCTGGTGCCAACAGGCGTCACGTTGCAGCCGGTAGAAGTCAGTGCTGTGGCCCGGTGTCTGGCACAGGTGGTGCAGGGTGCGCCAGCGGGGCAGCGGCGCGACCTGAGCGGCCCTGCACCAGAGGCCATCGAACTTCTGGCCCGGCAGTGGCACCGGCACCGGGCACGTACAGGACGGGTGGCCAGTGCTCCGATTCCACTGCCTCTTTTTCGTGCCTGGCAACACTCGGCAGCGGTACCTGAGGAGGCTGAGCCCGTGGGCCGCCCCTGGATCCGCTGGTTACAGGAAACGGCCTAAAGCACAGGGAGAGGCGGCAGAGGGCCAGCGAGGCAACGGCGCTGAGTCCTGACCGGGATGCCGTTCGCCCGCGCCGGGCAACCCCAGCGTCTCAGGCGGGCTGTGCCATGCGGGCGTTGTCGGCCCGTTCACTGCCCCTCTCGGTACGAACGGGAAGAGGGTTTTCCGATGCACAGAGCACTGAGGCCCTGTCAGAGTCACTGACAGGACGTGCGGCTCAACGCGATCCACCGTCTCTAACACGGGTAGTTGCAACGTGCAAGCAGATATTGCCGGCGGACGAGCAATCGTGGCTGCAGCCATGAGACCTCCTCATATTTTGGGCGACCTCCAGGTAAGCTCTCTGACGTCCTGATCGCTATTCTGACTGACTTTCATACTTTCTTCACTTTTTGAGATATCTGAGTTTTTGTGAAGTTTTTCAATGTTGAAATGATGGCGAGGCGGCAGCATGTCCGGGAGCAACACAAATCAATAGGTGCACCCAGTGTCGGACACGATCCAGACGCTTAAATTCAGGTGCTCTATCTGGAGACTTATGGCACAGATTGCCCGTCCTGCTCTATTGCTTCCTGGACTCCTCCTGACCGCATTGCTTGCAGCCTGCGGACAGGATGCCCCGACCAGTGCCAGTTCCGCACTGTCTTCGCAGGTTGTTTCAGCGTCGCCTGCCGCGGTGGCCGGGGAAGTCCTGGTGCAATTCACCCGTGCGGCGGGCAGTCAGGGTCTGCGTGACGTCGAGCGCCAGGGTCTGCGCGTGGCCGAGCAGGTGGCCGTGACTGATGGAGCCCCGCTTTACCGCATGCAGATCACCAACGGGCAGGCTGTGGACGCCATTGTGCGCGCACTGAGCCGCAACCCCAACGTGCGCTTTGCGGAGCCGAACTGGATCTACATGCACGCAGCGACCAGCAACGACCCGTACTACACCGACGGCACCCTGTGGGGCATGTACGGCGACGCGACCAGCCCCGCCAACGGGTTCGGCAGCCAAGCGGGCGAGGCCTGGGCTGCCAACCACACCGGCAGCAAGAACGTCTACATCGGCGTGATCGACGAGGGCATTCAGTTTACCCATCCTGATCTGGCTGCCAACATCTGGCTTAACCCCTTTGACGCTGCAGACGGGGTGGACAATGACGGCAACGGCTACGTGGACGACACGCGTGGCTGGGACTTTGCCAACGGCAACAACACCATCTATGACGGTAACAAGCGCGAAGGCACCGACGAGCACGGCACCCACGTGGCCGGCACCATCGGTGGGGTCGGTGGAAACGGTGTCGGCGTCGCGGGTGTCAACTGGAACGTCACCATGATCAGCGGCAAGTTCCTCGGCTCGCGGGGCGGTTCGCTGGCCGACGCCATCAAGGCGGTGGACTACTTCACTGACCTGAAAACGCGGCATAAGTTAAACATCGTGGCGACCAGCAACTCCTGGGGCGGGGGTGGCTTCTCGCAGGGCCTGCTCGACGCCATCAACCGTGGTGGTGACGCCGGCATCCTGTTCATCGCCGCAGCGGGCAACGGCGGCAGCGACGGTGTGGGCGACAACAACGACACCACCGCCAACTACCCCAGCAACTACGAGTGCACCAACGCCGGCACGCGCGGCTGGGACTGCGTGATCGCGGTCGCCGCCATCGACAAGACCGGCGCCCTGGCACGCTTCTCCAACTACGGCGCCAAGACCGTGGATATCGGTGCGCCCGGTGTCGCCGTAATGTCGACCCTGCCCACCAACACCTATGGTTCGTACAACGGCACCAGCATGGCCACGCCGCACGTCTCGGGCGGCGCAGCCCTGTACGCCAGCACGAACACCACTGCCACGGCCCAGCAGATCAAGGAGGCCATCATGAGCAGCGCTGCTGCCACCGCCAGCCTGAACCTCAAGACCGTCACGAACGGCCGCCTGAACGTCAGCACCTTCTAAGCCCAGCCCAGACACCTGCTGTCTCTTAAGTTCTCTGATCCGCTTTACTTCCAGGAGGAAGATTCATGCGCATGATGAAAGTTGCTGTTGGCCTGACCCTTGCCCTTGCCCTCGCAGCCTGCGGAAACACCACCCCCGGTGCCACGACCAGTGAGAACGCTGCCGAAACTGTGGTCCAGAGTGCTGCCGCAGCGCCGGGCTCACTCACCGAACAGGCCGTGGGGCGCGCCGCACCTGCCCCCCGCAACGTCATCCCCGGCCAGTACATCGTGGTGCTCAAGGAAGGTGTCGAACCCCGCGGGCTTGCCCAGGCTGCTGGCGTGACCCCCAAGTTCGTCTACAGCATCGTTAACGGCTTCGCGGGCAGCCTGAACGAGGGACAGCTCAATGCCCTCAGGAACAACCCGAATGTCGCCTACATCGAGCCTGACCAGGTGTACAACGCCACCGTGGATCAGGCTATGGACGGCAATGGCGACCCCTGGGGCCTGGACCGCATCAACCAGCGTGACCTGCCGTTGGACCGCAAGTACAGCTATGGCTACACTGGCAGCGGTGTGCGCGCCTACATCATCGACACCGGCCTCGACGCTGCCCATGCGGACTTCGAGAGCCGCGCGCAGAACGTGTACGACGCTTTTGGTGGCAACGGCAACGACTGCAACGGCCACGGCACGCACGTGGGTGGCACGGTCGGCGGCAAGACGTACGGTGTAGCCAAGCAGGCCCTGCTGCGTGGCGTGAAGGTGCTGGATTGCAACGGGTCGGGCAGCACCTCGGGCATCATCGCCGCCGTGGACTGGGTGCGGACCAACCATGTCAAACCCGCCGTGGCCAACATGAGCCTGGGCGGAGGTTACTCCAGCACCCTCAACAATGCCGTGGTCAACCTGTCCAACGCCGGGGTGTTCGTGGCGGTCGCAGCTGGCAACGAGAACCAGGACGCCTGCAACGTGTCCCCCGCCAGCGCCGGATACAACACGTCTGTGACCACCGTGAACGCCTCGGATAAGACCGATACCCGCGCGACCTTCTCCAACTACGGCACCTGCACTGACCTGTATGCACCGGGCGTCGCCATCAAGGCTCCCTGGATCGGCAGCGGCACGACCGAGACCAACACCATCAGTGGAACCAGCATGGCCTCGCCGCACGTGGCTGGCGTGAGCGCGCTGGTCAAGCACCGCTACGGTGACATCTCCTCCGCCTCGGTCTGGAGCTACATCTCGGGCGCAGCCAGCACCGGCAAGATCAAGAGCAACCCCTCCGGCACGCCCAACGTGCTGCTGTACAAGTACATCACCGCCTGGTAAAGCAGACAGAACAGCAATAGAGGAACCGGCCCGGCATCAAAGGGGCCGGTTCTTTTTGCCGTCATTTCACGCGGGGCAGTGGCCAGCGCTAGCGGGTGGCCGGCGAAACCATGATGAAGAACGTTCTGGAGACCAGCAGCCTGCTAGCGCACCGCCGAACGGCTGGGAAACCCACATGGGATGGACCTGCTGCCAGGATAAAAATGGAGAGGATGACGAGTCAGTCAAGGCCGCCTCAGTTCAACAGGTGCCTGCCTCGTGCGGTTCTTCTCTTTTCCGTACAGATTCAGACCGCCCCAGGACGCGCCATCAGGCTTCTGTAGCCAGGCTGGTGCGCTGACCTTCTGGTGTCCAGCCTGAAGTGGAGGGGTGCGGGCAGGGAGACAGGCATGAGGCGCCGCAGCCACTCAACGGTGGCGATACCTGGCGGCCGCCTGGGCCATGTACGCCCGGTACTCATTGATCATGCCTGAGGTGAAGGTGGCGTCAATGCGTGGTGACCAGCCGGCCGGCCGGATCCAGATGGTGGCCTGATCAACCGTCTGATTCACCGTGTTGGTGGTCTCTGCTTCCAGCAGGAGCAGGGTCCTGTTGGCGGTCTTCAGCGTGTATCCTCTCGTGCTCAGGAAGGCGAGCGACTGGTCGTAGAGGTACTCTGACGGGACGTGGTCCCAGGTGATGATCCGCACGTTCACCGGGGCACAGGACGCGATGAGCAGTCCGGTCGCAACGAACAGGAACGGGTGATGTTTCATGGCTTACTGTCACCCCTGGAAGCCTGGCTTTTCAGTGGTTGCCGCACGTACGTCGTCCACGGGGCTTCTTGGCTCGAATGTACCCAACAGGTTGTGGACTTGGAAGCGGTATCGGAGGTCTTGGGCCTGCGCGGGTGTCGATCATGCTGGTTGGGTACCGTCATGTTCTGGACAACGAGCGGCGGGCCACGGTGGTAGACCTGTTCAATGCGGTGCCGGCTGCGCCTGTGGACATGCCCGCGTCCCTCAATTAGGGCCTACTACACTGACTTGCCCAAAAAACGAGAATATTCATTCGCAGGATAAAGAAAAACCCCGCGCTAGGCGGGGAAATCTGTGGCGGGCCCTGCAGGACTTGAACCTACGACCTACGGTTTTGGAGACCGCCGCTCTACCAACTGAGCTAAGGACCCATATGCTGTGCCGGAACACAGGCCTATGTAAATTAGCAGAGGGCCACGGAACGTGCAAGAAGGCTGCAAGTCAGGCCTTACAGCACTCCACCGCCCAGCGACAGCCTCAGCAGGGCGATGGCAATCACCACGGCGTTTAAGGTCATGGCGCCGCGGTCACGGGCCAGGACACCGAAGATCAGGCCCAGCACTGCGGGCGGCAGCACCACCAGCCAGTTGAGCCAGCCAAAGAGCGGGAGCAGGCCCAGCAGCAGCCCCAGCGCCGCCAGCACACCAAGGATCAGGGAGAGGGTTCTCATACCTCTCTGTACGCTTCAGCCGGGGGAGAGGTTCCCTGGCCAGCCCAGCGGGACTAGGCCGGACGGCCTACTGTCTCCCGAACGACAGCAGGGGTAGGCTGCGGCGCGTGACCCGCAAGCCCCAGCCCGCTCGCCTTCCTGCCGGCGCAAAAACCCGCGCTCCCCAGGTGCTCTCGGCCCTGGAGGTCCTGTACCCGGACGCCCGGACCGAGCTGGACTTCCGCACCCCTTTTGAACTGCTGGTGGCGACCGTCCTTAGCGCGCAGGCCACCGACGTCAGCGTGAACGCCGCCACTCCTGCCCTGTTTGCCGCCTACCCGGACGCCCACGCCATGAGCCACGCCGAGCCCGAAGATCTGGAGCCGCTGATCCGCCGCATTGGGCTGTACCGGGCCAAGGCCCGCAACCTCGCCGCACTGGCCCGGCTGCTGGTCGAGCGCCATGACGGCGAGGTCCCCAACGACTTCGATGCCGTGGTGGCCCTGCCCGGTGCGGGGCGCAAGACCGCCAATGTCGTACTGAGCAACGCTTACGGCTACCCAGCCATTGCCGTGGATACGCACGTCGGTCGCCTCGCGCGCCGGTTGGGCCTGAGCACCCAGACCAATCCCGACAAGGTGGAGGGGGACCTGCAGCGCGTCTTTCCCCGGGAGCGCTGGGTGTTTCTGCACCACGGCCTGATCCTGCACGGGCGGCGCATCTGCATTGCCCGGCGGCCCCTGTGTGAGAGCTGCCTCATGGCACCGTTCTGTCCCAAAGTGGGTGTGACGCCTTGAACTGGAAGTTCTCCCGGCAGGTCTGGCTGTATCTGGCCTCGGTGTTCAGCTTTGGGCTGGCACAGGCGTTTGCGGCACTGTTTCTGAATTTCTACCTGCGGGCGCTGGGCCTGGGAGCCGAGTGGCAGGGCCTGCTCAACGCGCTGCCGGCCCTGACCCTGGCGGCCCTGAGCCTGCCGGCAGTGGCGCTGGCCCGGCGCATCAGCAATGCCCATACCCTGAAAATCGGTGCGGGGCTGAGCCTGGTAGGCACGCTGCTGCTCGCCAGTGCCCATGGCCCAGCAATGGCCATCGTGGGCGCGCTGGTCCAGGGTGCGGGCGCGGCGCTGTCCATCGTCGCCGGCTCGCCGTTCATGGCCAACAACAGCGATGAGCGCAACCGGGTAACGCTGTTCAGCGTCCAGAACGCCCTGATGACCGGAGCCGGCTTCCTCGGCAACCTGCTGGGTGGACGGGTGCCCGAAACCTACGCCGGGCTGACCGCCACCGAACCGGACGGCGTGGGCGCACTGCGCGCGGCCCTGCTGGTTGCTTCGGCCTTCCAGCTGCTGGGGCTGCTGCCGGTGCTGCGGCTGCGTCCCAGTGGAAAACCAGCCCGCGAAGGCCGCAGTTTCGCGGTCCGGGACAAGCGGACCATGGCCCGGCTGGTGCTGCCCAATGTCCTGGTGGGTCTGGGCGCGGGAGCCACCATTCCCTTCCTGAACGTCTTTATCGAGGGCAAGTTCCAGGTGAGCTACGCCTCCCTGGGGATGCTCTTTGCCTGGACCAGCCTGGCGACCGCTGCGACTGCCCTGCTGCAACCGCTGCTGGTGCGCCGGATGGGACAGTTGCAGGCCGTCTTGCTGGTCCAGGCCTGCAGCCTGCCGTTTCTGGCAGTGCTGGGCTTCGCGCCGCACCTGTGGATGGTGGCTGCGGCGCTGTTCACGCGCGGCGCCCTGATGAACGCCGCCGGACCGGTGTACAGCGCCTACGCCATGTCGGCCCTGCCCGAGGAGGACCGCCCGATGTACTCGGCGGTCAACGTGATCGCCTGGGACGTGGGTTGGGCAGTCAGCAGCCTGCTGGGGGGCGTGGTGAGGGCCGGACTGCCGTTTCACACAGCCTTCAACCTGCTGTTTGGCTGGACCCTGCTGCTGTATGCCTCGAGTGTCCTGGCGATCTACCTGGGGCTGTACCGGCCGGCGCAACGGCTGGTCCAGCCGGTGAGGTCCTGACCCGCGCCTAAGGGACGCTCAATACCGGGGCGGAATCCGCTCCAGGACAGCCTGAACGCCGGAGGGCGAAGGTGGTGTGCGACACACACAGGGCCCCGGCATGCCTGGGGGGCGGTAGACTGCCCCTGATGAGCGACACCGGATCTTTACAGCGCCTGCACCGCGTTCAGCAACTTGACCTGAACCTCGACACACTGCGCGCCGAGGAAGGCAACATTCCGGATGCCCTGCGTGACGCCCGCGCTCAGCAGTCTCAGCTGAACAATGACCTTGAGGACACCGAGATCACCCTGGAGGACGTGGAAAAGCGTCTGCGTCAGCAGGAGCAGGACCTGGCCACCACCCGTGAGCAGATTGTGCGGGCCAGGGAAGAGCAGGAGAAAAACGCCTTCGACGCTCGGGCCCAGAGCCAGTACGGCAGCCGCATCCAGATGCTGGGGGAGCGGGCCGACGAGATGGAAGAGGACCTCGTGCCGCTGCGCGAGCGCCGCCGCGAGCTCTCCGAGCGGGCCTCACAGCTGCGCGAGCAGCACCGCGCCCTGCGCCCCACCCTCAATGACCTTGAAACGCAGGACGACACCCGCATTCAGGGCCTGCGCGACCAGGGGGAGGCGGACCGTCAGGAACGTGCCGGGCTGGTGGCCGACCTCGACACCCGCACGGTGCGCGAATACGACATGATCCGCAAGGCCAAGAAGGGCCTGGGGGTTGTGGAGATCCGGGCGGGACGCTGCACCGGCTGTAACGTGGTGCTGCCGGTTAACGTGCAGCAGCGTGCGGCCCTGGGCAAGCTGCCCCCGGTGAAGTGCCCCTCGTGCGGGCGCTTCCTGATCCGCCTCGACCTCGGCTGAGAAACCGGGTAACCACGAACAGGCCATGAAAGTTGCTGTTGCCGATGTCGGCACCAACTCCAGCCACCTGCTGCTGGCCGAGGCCAGCAGCGGGGACTACCGGGTAATCGACAGCCTGAAGGACCGCACGCGCCTGGGAGAATGCCTGGACGCGCGCGGCCACCTGACCCCCGAGGGCGAGGACCGGCTGGCCAGCGCCCTGCTGCGCTTCCGTGAACTGAGCAGCGCCGCCGGTATTCCGGAGGTGCGGGTGTATGCCACGAGCGCCCTGCGCGAAGCGCCCAACGGGCCGGAGGTTGCTGCGCGCATGCGTGAGCGCACCGGGGTGTATCCCGCCATCATCAGTGGCGAGCGCGAGGGCCAGCTGACCTACCTGGGGGCAGCCGACAGCGTGGAGTTCGGAGCCGACAATGTGCTGCTCGACCTGGGGGGCGGCAGTCTGGAGTTTGCCCGGGGGGGTCCTCAGGCGGCGGCCGACGTGCTGAGTCTGCCACTGGGGGCCATCCGAATGACCCGGGCCTTCCTCGCTGAAGAGCCGCCCGGACGCAAGGCTGTGAGGGCTGTCCAGGAGCATGTGCGGAATCTGCTGTTCCCCTTTGCGGCACGCTTCCAGGTGGGGCCCGGCACGCGCGTGATCCTCTCGAGTGGCACGGCCGAAGCCGCCGCGATGGCCATCAGTGCGGGCCGGGGGCACGGTGGGGGCCATATCAACGGGGTGAGCTTCACCGTGGCGGAGCTTGAGGCGCTGCTCGAACAGGCCCGCAGCAGCCGACCGGCCGCACGGGCCCGGATTCCCGGCTTCGAGCGACGGGGAAACACCATCGTCGCCGGGCTGGCAGTTCTGCACGCGGCGCTAGGGCTGCTGGGCGCCCACGAAGTCACGGTCAGCGAGGGTGCCCTGCGCGAGGGCATGCTGATCGAGGAACTTGCGCAGCTGGAGTCGTACTCGAGAACCCTGAGCGTGCGTCAGCGCAGTGTGCTGGCCACCGCCGAGCGCTTCGGGGCCAACCTGGCCCACGCCGGGCAGGTGGCAACCCTGTCACGTGGACTGCTCGACGCACTCACGCACCTGAATGAGCGCTTTCCCGAGGAGGCCCGCGCCCTGCTCACGGCGGCGGCGGCCCTGCACGAGGCTGGTCTGATCGTGTCGCAGAGCAGCCACCACAAGCACAGCGCCTACCTGATCCGCCACGCGGACCTGCGCGGCTTCAGTTCCCGCGACCAGGAGCTGATTGCCCAGATCGCGCGGTATCACCGCCGCAGCCCGCCCAAGCCCTCGCACATCGAGTACATGGCCCTGCCCCCCGCCGACCGGACGCTGGTCTTCCGGCTGGCCGCCGTGCTGCGGGTCGCCGACGGTCTGGACCGCGCCCACGCCGGCGGCACCCGGCTGGGCGATCTGAGCCGGGACGGTAAAGGATGGATCCTGCGCCTGAGCGGCGCCACCCCGCTGGATCTGCTGGGAGCCCGCGAGAAAGCAGACCTGTGGGCCAGGGTCTATGGCCCGCTGACCTTCAGCCCGGGATAACGCCGGCCCGCCGCAGCTGCTGCAGGGTGGGCTCCAGAGGCAGGGCCTCCACCGTCCGTCCAGCATGGCCACGCACCGTACTGGCCATGAACAGGGAGTTCAGGACCGCTTCCTCGGTGGCTTCCACCACCGCCTGAAACAGGGGTGAGGTCAGCTCGTTGGCGAGGTCCGCAACCGGCGGCGCCTGTGGATTGCGGTGCATGGACGTGCGCCGGACCTGCGGGTGGGTGCTGAAGGCCACGGCATAGTCGCCGGAACCGTTGGCCAGAAAACCCCCGGTGCGCGCAATTCCCAGAAAAGCTCGCCGGGCCAGCCGGGTCAGGTTGCGGTCGCTCAGCGGGGCGTCGGTGGCCACCAGGATCATGACCGAGCCGTCAGGGGCAGGGGAGGGTGCGGCGGCAAGATCGAGCGGGACGCCACACACGGTCAGCTGACCGCCGTAGTTGCTCTGGACCAGCACCCCCACGGTCCACTCTCCGGCGCGGCGCGAACTGGTGCCGATTCCGCCTTTCCAACCAAAAGCCACCGTGCCGGTGCCCGCCCCTACGGCGCCTTCCGGTACCGGTCCACTGACGGCGTTCTCCAGCGCTGAAAGCACGTGTCCGGGTGTGACGGCCCGGCTGCGGATGTCGTTGAGCAGCCCGTCATTGGTCTCGCCGACGACCGCATTGACGCTGCGTACCGTCTCATTGCCCGGCTGATGCAGGGTCCAGTCGATCAGACCGTCGAGGCCACGGGAGACGCACAGCGTGTTGGTCAGGACAACCGGTGTTTCCAGCTCGCCGAGTTCTTGCACCTGGGTCACGCCGGCCAGCTTGCCAAAGCCGTTGCCGACCGACACCCCCGCCGGGACCCGGTCCTGATACAGGTTGCCGCTGTGAGGGCGCACGGCTGTGACGCCAGTACGGGTGTCCTCGCCTTCTATCAGGGTGACGTGGCCGACCAGTACACCGGTCACGTCGGTGATGGCGTTGAGCGGGCCGCAGGGCAGCTGACCCGGCCGGATTGCAAAGTCGCGCACCCGGCCGCGTGCCGGTTCTCCCTGTGTCATGACTCTCAGCATGGCGCACAGGTGCCGTACAGATCCATCCGGCCGTGGAGGATTCCTGGCCAGTGGTGTGACACCCCGGTCACCCGCACCGAAGTTTCCATCCCGCTGTTCCGCACAACTGGTCTATCCTCTGCGCATGACCGGGCACCCCGCTTCCCCTGCCGCGCCTCACCCGGCGCCCACGCCCCCACGCAACATCCTGAGCATCCAGTCGTGGGTCAGTTACGGGCATGTGGGCAACGCCGCAGCGATGTTCCCGCTGCAGCGTCTGGGCTTCGAGGTCTGGGCCGTCAACACGGTGCAGTTTTCCAACCACACCGGCTATGGCGTCTGGACCGGCAGTGTCTTTCCGCCGGAACTGGTGGCCGAACTGCTCGACGGCATCGAAGCGCGCGGAGCCCTGCCCGACTGCCACGCCGTACTCAGCGGCTATATGGGCTCGGAGGGCACCGTGGCAGCAGTGGTTGACGCCGTGCGCCGGGTACGGGAAACCAATCCGCAGGCCCTGTACTGCTGTGATCCGGTGATGGGGGACGTGGGGCGCGGCGTCTTTGTTCGCCCGGAACTGCCGGAGCAGATCGCGGCGAAGGCCATTCCGGCGGCTGACATCGTGACCCCAAACCAGTTCGAGCTGGAACTGCTGACCGGACAGCAGATAGACACCCTGGAGCATGCCCTTCAGGCGGCCCATGCGCTGCGTGACCGGCTGCGTCCGGAGGGCCCGCGCATCGTGCTGCTGACCAGTCTGGTGCGCCAGGACGCGCCGGAAGGCAGTATCGAAACGCTGGCCGTGACCGGTGAGGGCGCGTGGCTTTGCCGCACCCCCCTGATCCCCCTGGACCCCCCGCGAAACGGTACCGGTGACGCCATCGCCGCGCTGTTTTTCGGCCATTATCTGCAAAGCGGCAGCCCGGCTCAGGCGCTGAGCCTGTCAATGAGTGCCCTGTATGGCCTGCTGGACCTCACGCACCGCACCGGCACCCGCGAGATTCAGCTGGTGGCGGCCCAGAACGAGTTTGCGCAGCCCACGCAGGTGTTTGGCGCGCAGCAGGTGGAGTGAGAAGGCCTTCGCATGAGTGACGCCCCCACCCCGGACGACGGCGCGCTGGACCGTGAGATTCTGGCGTTCCTGCAAGACGCTTTCGAGCATGTGCGCAATGGCGACGCTGCGCAGCTCCGGCAGATGCTGGAGCGCGGCTTGCCGCCCAATATCCGCAACAGTCAGGGTGACTCCCTGCTGATGCTGGCCAGCTACCACGGCCACCACGCGGCGGCCCGCAGCCTGCTGGAAGTCGGCGCGGACCATGAACTCCGCAACGACCGGGGCCAGAGCCCCCTGGAGGCTGCCGCCTTCAAAGGAGACCAGACCATGGCCGAACTGCTGCTGGAGTTTGGGGCCGATCCGAATGCCCGCAGCGCGGCGGGGAAAACCCCGCTGATGATGGCAGCCATGTTCGGCCGCACCGGCATCGTGGAGGTGCTGCTATCAAGCGGCGCAGACCCGGCGGCACGTGATGAAGGTGGCATGTCCGCGCTGGACGCCGCCCGGCTGATGGGCGCGGCCAGCACGGCCGCGCAACTCGAAGCGCTCTGAGGCTGGACGGGATCAGCAGAGGTTGGGACTCAGCTACGGTTAGGCGGCAGCGCCACTTTGGTAAACCAGAAATTTCCGAACGAGCGGATGACCTCCACAAATTCACTCACACTCACCGGCTTGGGAATGTAGGCGTTGGCGTGCAGGTTATAGCTGCGCCAGATGTCGTTCTCCGCCCGCGAGGTGGTCAGCACGATCACCGGAATGCTGCGCAGCGCCTCGTCTTCCTTGAGGATATCCAGCACTTCCAGCCCGCCCATGCGCGGCATGTTCAGGTCCATCAGGATGACGTCCGGGCGCGGCGCCCCCGCGTGGGGGCCCTCGCGGCGCAGGAAGGCCAGTGCATCGACCCCGTCCTTGGCTACGTGCAGCCGGTGTTCGAAATCTGCCTCCTCGAAGGCTTCCTCGGTCAGCATGATGTCGGCGGGGTTGTCCTCGACCAGCAGAATGTCAATGGATTTCATGGCTCTACAGTCTCCTGAAGCGGGTGGGGGCGCGGAATGGCGCCGTGGTCGGGGACGCTGAAATGGAAGGTGGAGCCCTGGCCGGGTCTGGAGCCCAGCCAGAGCTCGCCACCGTGCTGCTCGACGGCGCTGCGAGTAACGGCCAGGCCGATGCCGCTCCCGCTGTACTCGCCCACGCCGTGCAGCCGCTGGAACACACCAAAAATACGATCAAAATACTGCTCCTCGATGCCGATGCCGTTGTCCTGTACATGAAAGACCCAGCGCTCGCGGTCCTCCTCGCGGGTGGCACTGACGGCAACCTGCAGCGTGCGGTCAGGCGAGCGGAATTTCAGCGCGTTGCCGATCAGGTTATGGAAAGCGTGCCGCAGCAGGTCTAAGTTGCCCTGAACCTGCGGCAGGCCGGGCGCCACCTGCACCTGAGCGCCGCTTTCCCGCACCTGCTCATCCAGGTGCTCAAGCACCTCGCGGACAAGCACCTCGGTATCCACTGCGGTGAAGGTCCGCTGGCCCTGGCGCACCCGTGAAAAGGCCAGCAGGTCCTGGATCAGGGTTTTCATGCGCCGGGTCGCCTCGATGGTAAAGGCAATGTACTGGTCGGCGCGCGCGTCGAGCTGGCCCTGGTAGCGCCGCGCGAGCAGTTCAGTGTAGCTGCCGATGGTCCGCAGGGGTTCTTGCAGGTCGTGGCTCGCCACATACGCAAACTGTTCGAGCTCGCGGTTGCTGTGGGCCAGCTGCTCATTGCTGGCCTGCAGCGCCTGGGCACTGTCTGCCAGCGCCTGTTCGCGTTCACGCACGGCGCGGGCCATCTCCTGGAACTGCTCGCCCAGTTCGTCGATCTCCTGCACCCCCGAATGCGGCAGCCGTCGGTCGTACTGGCCGGCCGAGATCTCCTGGGCGCCTGCAGTCAGCTGCGAGAGATGACGCGCCACCGTGCGGGCCATTCGCAGCGCCGCGAACAGCAGCAGCAGCAGGGTCAGCAGCAGCCCGGCCACCGTGATCTGACGTACGGTCCGCAGGGTCTGAGCGCTGGACTGCACCGCCGCAGTCAGGCGGGCGTCCTCGCGCTCACGCATGGTGGTCAACGTGGCCCGGACGTCATCAAGCTGCCGGCGGCCGGTGCTGACCAGCCGCGCAGCCTGCTCCAGCGAGGTGCGGCGGGCGCGGATCTGCGGGTCTCCTGCTGTGCGGCGCCAGCGCGCGAGCTGCCCGGCGGCCCGGTTCAGGTTGTTCAGTTGCAAAGGCGTCGCTGGGCGGGCTCGCAACTGTGCGGCGTGCTCGTTAAAAGCGATCAGGCCGTCGAGGTAAGGCTTGAGAAAGTCGGCCTGTCCGGTGATGACGTACCCACGCTGCCCGGTCTCCAGATCCGAGATGTCACGCAACAGCGAGTTGATCAGCAGCAGCCGGCCCTGCGCCTCGGTGACCTGCCGCGTGGCCTGCGCGTTGCGTTCCACGCCGGCGATCACCGACACGCCGACCACGCCCAGGAGCACAAACGGCACCACGAAGGGGCGCAGCAACAGCGAGCTCAGGGTGGTGCGTGGCCAGACAGCCTGAAGGCGTGAACCGGCTGAGCCTGGAGGAGACGCCGGCATGGAGGATGCCTGCGGCGCAGGTGAAACAGAGTCAGGCATCGTGGGCCGATTGTAGACCAGGACCCTGAGAGCAGCCATGGAAAAATGACGCATTGAACGGCGTCGGGTCCAGGCCTGAATACCATTTGCCACAGCAAAAATTGAACCCGGTTCAGGATGACGCGCTACACTGCGGTCATGACGTTGCAAAGCGTGAGCCTCACCCGGCGGGGTGAGACGGCCACCCTGACCCTGGTGACCAAGAAAGGTACCCTGGGGCCGACCTTCTGGCGTGAAATGCCGGCGGTGCTTGAGGAGCTCTCCCGGTCCAGGGTGGTCGTTGTGCGCGGCCAGGACCTGTTCAGCGCCGGTCTGGACCTGCATGCCAGCGGCGCCCAGATTCTGCCGGTGCTGGGTGATCCGGCCGCCTTCAAGGCTGTGGTCGATGAGATGCACGCCGCCATCGAGGGGCTGGCCGCGCTGCCCGTTCCTGTTATTGCGGCTGTTCACGGTTGGTGCATCGGCGCTGGTCTGGAGCTGATTGCCGCCGCCGACCTGCGGCTGTGCAGCCAGGACGCCCGGTTCAGTCTGCCGGAGGTGAAACTGGGGATTACGGCCGACCTTGGCGGGCTGCAGCGGCTGCCTCACCTGATCGGCCGCGGGCGCACGGCCCATCTGGCCCTGACCGCCGATCCGATTGACGCGACCACTGCTGAACGCTGGGGCCTGGTGACGGAGGTTCATGCCAGCCCCGAAGCGCTGTTTGCCCGCGCAGATGCGCTGGCCGATCAGCTGGCTGCCCTGCCTCCCAAAGCCCTGGAAGGCACCAAGCGTACCCTGAACGACGGCCTGCCCCACCGACAGAGCCTGGACGGTGCTGTGGCCTGGAATGCTCGGCACATGACGGCCGAAGCCCTGCTGGGCGCACTGCGTAAATAAGCCCTGCTGTTCCCAAGGAGCCCCCATGACCCTACCCGCTGGTACCCCCGAAAGCACCTTCCGCCCCGACCTGCTTGCCGGCAAACACGCCCTGATCACGGGAGGCGGGAGCGGCATCAACCTGGGCATCGCCCGCAGCTTTGCTGCACACGGCTGCGCCGTGACCCTGCTGGGACGCAATCTGGAAAAGGCCCAGGCGGCGGCGGCCGGAATTCAGGCCGAGGGAGGCCAGGCCCTGGGCGTCAGCGCGGACGTGCGTGACTTTGCCGCCCTGCAGGCCGCTGCCTCGCAGGCCACCGCCGAGTTCGGGCCACTGGATATTGTGCTGGCAGGAGCGGCGGGAAATTTTCCGGCACCGGTAGATGGCATTTCACCCAACGGCTTTAAAACCGTGGTGGACATCGACCTGCTGGGCACCTACAACACCATCAAAGCCTGCGCGCCGCACCTGCGAGCGCCCGGCGGCAACGTCCTGAGCATCAGTGCCTATGGCGTGCCAGTACCTCTGCAGGCGCACGTGGTGGCAGCCAAGGCCGGCGTGGACGCCCTGACCGAGACTCTGGCGGTGGAATGGGGCCTGCGCGGCATCCGCGTCAACGCAATTATTCCCGGTCCCATCGACGGCACTGAAGGGATGGCGCGCCTGGCTCCGGACGAGAAGACGCGTCAGAAGTTCATCGCGACCGTGCCACTGGGGCGTTTCGGATTGCCGCAGGACATTGCCAACGCAGCTCTGTTTCTGGTCAGCGACGCAGCCAGCTACGTAACCGGGGTAATCCTGCCGGTGGACGGCGGCCAGAACATGCTGGGTGGTGCGCCGCAGTACATGATGTACCAGCAGATGGGCCTAGCACAGCCGAAGCCCGAGAACACGCAATAAAAAAGCCGCCTCTCGGGCGGTGATAGACAAAAGATAGCGCTCTATGCGGTATGCGTCAAGGAGATGCGGAGCAAGATCACGAATTTATGGGCATGACGGGTATGGAATGAAGCACCGCGAATAGGGGTTGCCCTGAGCGACAGAACATGCGAAAGGGACGGTGCTTATGGGCCGCGAGCGATCTCACTTTACTGCCGCTGATCAACCCCCGGTCAACCTCTATTCGCGGTCAGTCACTTCTCAGGTTTGATCCAGCACGAGCAGTGGGGTTCCTCCACATTGCCGTTTAGCGGATGAGACTCATGTCGAGGGCGGCAGAAGTTTTGTAATTGTTCACACGATAGCCAGTGAGGTCACCCGCGAACACAAAGAGGTTGTAGAGGCCACTCGTCCGGTGGTCTGGCAATTCTAGCGTGTCAAAGAATTCGAAGTCGATTTCTGTACGCATAACAGCGCCATCGCCCTGTGTGGGACCAGTATTCACAATCCTAGAGAGCTCGTTGTCATGGTGGTTGTACGGCGGGAACAGTACATAAGTAGGCACAGCTCCCTGGGGAAACGGCGGATCAACTGTCATGACTAACGTCACCCGCTTGGTTTCCCCTGCCCGACCGCTCACGGAGGAAGGTTCAAAGCGCGCCTTGACAGTCAAGGGCAGGATAGTGAGGGTGATGGGCGCGCTCGCAACCACGAGGTAGGCAGGCAAGACCTGAATGAACGACCCAATACGCTTCCTTGACCAGTCGGAACCCTCTGCAACTCATTTCCATGGTGGCGCGCCCCCTACACTGCGTTATGCCTGACTCCTCCGATGACCATAGATCTGCCGAGCTCCTGGATGTGGCTGAAAACGCTTCATTTAATTCAGCCCGCAGGCACGTTGGTGCGGCAGGATTTATTCAGCGGAACGTGCTGGAACAGATCATCAGCGCGGGCAAGGAGCAGGTGAGTGTGACCCGTTCGCTGCAACAGGTCATTGCCGTCACCCTGACCCAATTGCGAGAACTCTCTGGAGGAGCGACTTCTCAGGAAGCACAGAAGCACATCGCGACCCTCCAGGGCATCATCATTTCTAGCCAGGAGCAGATCAAAACGGCCACCGAGCTACGCCAGGCAATTCAGCGCACACTTGAAGACGTACGGGGAACTCCACTCGAAGATGTCAGCGGTACGCTCCTGAACACCCTGAGTACCGTCGTCCGGCGGCAGATAGAGCAGCTTCAGGAACTCATTGCGACGGCGGTCAGTGAGGCCGATACGGCCGGACAGGTTGCCGAGCTCCAGCAGGTCAGTGCAGAGGCGCAGATCCGCCACACACAGGTGGAACATGAGCAGGAAGAACGAGAATTGGCCCAACTGGAAATTCTGGGGGGACAAGCACTGGAGCGGGTGCGAGAACTGGAAGAAAGTGGTCGAACTCATGAAGCCCAACGAGTTGAATTGGAAGAAAAGGCAGAAGATGCCGGTCTGCAGATTTCAGCCCTTGAAAGCGAGGAACGAGAGAATCGCGCGCAACTGGCCCTCCTGGAGAAGGAAGAAGTAGCCTCAATGAAAGCCCGGCAGGCGCTGGAAGCCCAGGTGGAGCGCAGTAGGGCACAGATGGATAGTCCCCTGGGCGCCTACAAGAGCGTGGTCTTCGGTGGATTGCATCGGATGGGCGGCAAGCAGCACATCGAGCGGTTCAACACCACCCTTGGTGCTCGCCTGACGCATCTACCGCGCCGTTTGCGGTCGTTCTGCCGTCGGCCGTTTTACCTGGAAACAGTCATCTGGCTCTTTATTCACCGCTACAACGCGTCATTATCCTGCATCCACCACCCAGGCCAGGAAAATGCAGCTTTTCCTGGCCTGCGCCAATCAAGCACCCAGACACAGCGCACTTTGGTCCGGCGTTCAGGGCCGCAGCCACGGCATCTGCAGGGCCGGCGGGAGGGTGGTTGATCAGGCGGCGCCGGTCACCAATGCTGCTTCCAGCGCTGCTCTGAAAGGAGCGCGGGCCAGCTGGCAGACGACGGCGTCCTTCATCAGAGAAGCGGCATGGTGTGGGTCATCGCTCAGCCCCCAGTTCAAAACGCCCGTAACACATTGAGCGACCTCACAACGCTGTGAGGCTTCGGATGCATGCTCCTGGATCCGGTCCTAAGTGCGATTCGTGAACCCGGCAGCGCTTACAGGCGCGTCAGGACCGGACATCCTCCGTCTGCCTGGAGACGTCAGGAGTTCTGGATGATGGTCCGTACACCAGTGTTCTGACCAGCCATTCCATGGGCCCTGTTCCGAAGTGACGCAGCCACCACGCACTGATGGGAAGCTGTAGCAGCCCAAGGGTAAGCGCCAGCGCCACGGACAGGGCGGCTCCAACCTGGCCGGACAGTCCTCCGGCGTACGGATAGAACAGCGTGGTCATCACCAGGCTCTGGGCCAGGTAGTTGCTCATGGCGACGCGGCCACTGGCGGCAAAGGCTCGCAACGGCCCCAGACGCCCGGCAACGGTCAGCAGGCCGATCAGACCCACGTATCCCAGGGCGCCGGCCAGGCCACCGGACATACGGACGGGAATGGCCAGGGCACCGGCCGCTTGGTCCCCCCGTGTGTTCAGATAGGCCAGCGCCAGCCCCAGCAGCAGGCCCAGCGGTATGCCCACGACAGCCAGCCGGCGCAGCAGCAGCACATGCTCGTGCGGGCGCAGCAACAGCCCGGTTCGCTGCGCCGCGGCACCCAGAAAAAACAGACACAGCAGCCAGGGGCCGTTGTACCAATTCCCATCGATCACGTTTGGCCAGAACTCTGTGGCACGCTCAGCCACCAGGGCCGCGTAGGAATGGCCCGCCGAGAGATCCGGCAGCCCGGCGAAGCGCGGACGCTCGGGACGTAAAAACGCTGCTAACGCGCTTGTCAGCCAGACCCACTGTCCCCAGGCTCCCAGCGCCACTCCCAGGGTCAGCAGCGCCCGTGCGGTCAGGCGTGCGGTGAACAGCAAAAAGCCGGCCAGCAGCGCGTAATTGCTGATGATATCGCCGTGCCACACCAGCACGAAATGCAGCGCACCAATCAGCAGCAGCAGCAGATGACGGCGCACGAAAATTCCGGCCCCCTGGCGCGCCAGCAGCCCGGCTGCGCCCCAGCCGAACAGCATGGCGAAGATGCTGATAAAGCGGCCGTTGGCCAGCACGTCGGTCACCACCTGCACCACGTTGTCGAGTCCATGCTGCTGCCACTCCAGGAACCCCGCGAAGTCCTGCATGTTCACGACCAGAATGCCCGTCAAAGCCATCCCACGCAGCACGTCCGGCAAAGCGGAGCGCTCCCGGACCGGACCATGTTCGGCGGGTACAGGCGCCACATCGGCCGGCAGGGAAGCGGTGGGGTCTGGCGCGGTCATGTCCCCAGGCTAGCGCAGGGGAGGGAAGGCGACGACCGACAATAAAAAAGCCGCCTCTCGGGCGGTGATAAAAAAAAGACCGTGATATGCACCCCGTGTCAACCGTTTGCGCCGGAAGGCCGGAAACCTGCTGTAGGCCAGCATAAATTGGCTGAGCAGTTTTCTGCGGATGTATACGCCATTCAGGCTCACACGACAGCCCGGGTGGCCGGGCGCTACGCTACAGGTATGTTCGGACGCCGCGTGCCGCCTCACATCGTCTTTGCCCTGAGTCTGCTGCTTGCGGTGCTGTGCGCGTGGTGGGCAGTCATGGCCTGGCGGTCGGGCAGCCTGATATGGGCTGGCGTGGCGGGTGTGCTGGCGGTCTGGCTTGCTGTAGACGCCGTGCGCTCGTATGGCTGGGCGCAGGAAAAGAAACGCCGGGAAGCCGAGAAGCGCCGTCAGAACCATCCTGACCTGAAATAAGGAGAACTGGTCTCCTTCAGGCGCGCCGCACCCAGAATCGCATGGGCTTGGGGGTTTCACGGCTCTCGTCCAGATCCTGCCAGCTGAGGGTGGTGGTCAGGTCGGGCCGTTCCGTGTACCCACGTGCCGCCCAGAAGGCATTCAGCGGCCGGTAGGCTGCGGGCCGCCGGGGGTGATTCCCGGGGCGCTGCACTGCGCAGAAGGTGGTCACCCCCAACCCCAGATCGCGGGCGTGGGCCTCACGGTGGTCGAAGAAGGCGTGACCCAGGCCGCGTCCCCGGTACTCCGGCAGCAGCACGCTCTCGCCGAGGTACAGGACATCTCCAGGGTCAAACTCAGGTGCCAGAAACGGTGCCTGAATTTCGGTGGTTTCCTGTACCAGGGGCAGGGCCGTGCTGGCACCCACCACCTCCGCGCCGTCGCACGCCACGACCACCAGGCTGCCCGGAGCATCCAGGTAGGTCTGGAGGTAACGCTCCTCGTAGCTGGCGCTGCCGGCATACAGGTAGGGAAAGTCATGAAAGACCTTCAGTCGTAGCCGGGCCAGGTCGGCAACAAACGGCTGCAGCTCCGGCCCCCGGACCGGGGTCAGGGTCAGGCTCAACCGCTGACCTGGCGGGTCCACTCGGCGAGGTTGTAATAGTTGGTCACCCGCGCGATCTTCCCGTCACGAATATCAAAAAAAGCGCCGACGGGCAGCACATAGCGTTGCCCGCGCGCTTCAGGGAGTCCGGCGTCGGTGCGCAGGTATTCGCCGTGAATCATGAATTCGGCCGCTGCTCGGGTGCCATCTGCGCTGGTCATCACGACCAGGCCCTGAACCTGCTCGCGGTAGTGGGCGTCCATGCGGGCCAGAAAAGCCCGGAAAGCCTCCACACCGGTCTGGGTTTCACCCTCGTTAATGTCGTGACGCACATCATCAGTCAGCAGGGCCAGCATGCCCTGGGCATCCGAGGCATTGAATGCGGCGTAGTAGCGCTGTATCAAAGCGGTAGGTTCATTCATGGGCCGCAGCATACTGAGCAGACCAGGGATATGAAACCGGGGCAAATCGCCTCCCAGACGCATGCTGACTTCACACGCACTTCATGAGCTTGAGGCTCAATAAGACCGTGGCGATCCCACCCATTGGAGGGATTTTCCGAACAGCGCTTCATCTTCTCTTTATGTCGCAGAGTTCTGCTAGTTTAGAAACACTTTAATTAACCCCATGCGTTGCCGGTGCGGAACGCTGTCCTACGAGGAGCTACTGCGTGAAATCAATGCGCTACATCATTACCCGACCGGACCTGCAGGAAGGCAGCCTGCGGCTTCTGAAATACCTTGAGGGCACGTTTCCGCAAAGTGGCCCGGCCCACTTCGTGGACGACCGTGGTCAGGAACATGCCGTGCAGGTGGACCGTGACCGGGGACGCATCTGGGGCCTGGGCGGCTTTTTTCATGCCCAGCACCTGGGTGTCAATGATGTGCTGCACCTGACCAACCTCGCGCCCGCGCGCTATCAGGTCGAAGCGGTGGTCAAGCCTCACGCGGCGCCGCTGCCTCCGCGCCCGCCCGTGTCTGCCGCGCCGGAAACACGGCGGGTCGTCGTGTCCACTTCTCCCCATGTGCGGGAGGTCCGTGTCCAGGAGATCCGCGCTGTGAACACGGCCCCTGTGCAGCCCCGACAGGAGTCGCAGGTTGTCGAGGCGCCGCCCCGCCAGGAAATCCAGTTGCGTGAAGCCCAGTCACGCCAGGAAAGCCAGGCCCGGGGAGAAGCGCAGCCGCGTCAGGAGGCCCTGCCGCGACCCGCCGCGGAGCCGGGTGCCGGGACCAGAGCGGGTTCCGAGCGGCCTGTCACCGCCGAGCGGGACCAGCCTGCAGGCCGTGTGCAGATTACCGAGCGGGTCCAGGCGGGCCCGGCACGTGAAGCCCGCTCAGTCGAGGCGCGCTCCCCGAACCGCGCCGGACCGGTGGGTGCTGCGCCAGTTTCTGCCACGCCCGCCATGGCCCGTCCGCTGGATGTGCGGTTTCCGGAGGCTGCAGCCCGCATCGTCCCGGCCTTCGTCCCGGTGCCGGATGAAGTCGGAGCACAGCTGGTAGAACTGGCCCGGCTGACCGGATACCGGCTTCAGGACACGGGTGCAGGGGTCTCCCGTCTGAGCGCCGAGCTCGGGGCCCACGGGTACAGCGTCCTGATTGCCCACAGTGAAGCGGCGCTGCAAAGCACTGCCTGGCAGGAAGACGCCGACTACCGTGTGCTACTGACCGATGAGGCGCAGCGTCCTGGCAACCAGGGCCGCCTGACCCGTGAAGCGCTGGTCGCCCTGATCGAGCATGCCCGACTGGCACCGCTGTCGCCGGTCGACCTGCGTGGCTACTGGAAGGCCGGCAGTGTGGATCTGGAATCTGCGGCCAGCGTGGCTGAGTTCGTCAGCGCTCACCTCGCCCAGCGTGGGGCCTTCAGCTTTGTGCTCCTGACCCTCGCGCAGCAGCCTGCGCACAGCGTGGTCAGTGTGCAGCGGCTGGCCGAACGACTGGGCAGCGGCGTGAACTACGCCGAACTGGGCAGCATCCTCGATACCCTGACCCGGCCGCCTTTCCTGGCGCTGACGCCGCTGCCGGCGGGGCAGTATCTGCTGCGTGTTGGTGTGCCGGAACTGCTGGGTGATCTGGCGGAATATGCTGAGGGTGTTCGCCGCCGGGTCCGTGTTCCGGCACGGGAACGCGAGCGCGAGATCGTACGCGCCTGAGCCCGCCTGAAGCGCATTCAGGCGCCCACCAGCACAGTCTGTGTCTCACCGCGCCCCTACACTGGCACGGTGACTGTGTTTTCTGACGTACCCGACCCCGAGGAGGCCGGCGACAGGGCTGCTCTACGCGCGGCGCTGCTGTCCTGGTTCGACACCTCGGGCCGTGACCTGCCGTGGCGGGCCGGTATGGAAGGAAAGAGGGACCCGTACCGGGTGTGGGTGTCCGAAATACTGCTGCAGCAGACCCAGGTGGCGCGGGGCCTGACTTACTACGACCGCTTTCTCAAGGCCTTTCCGACGGTGCAGGCCCTGGCCCAAGCGCCAGAGGGCGACGTGCTTAAGGCCTGGGAAGGTTGCGGCTATTACGCGCGCGCCCGCAATCTTCACCGCGCCGCCCGGCAGGTGGCGGCACAGGGCTTTCCTGACTCTTACGAGGGCTGGCGGGCGCTGCCTGGAGTCGGACCCTACACGGCGGCGGCGGTAGCCAGTCTCGCTTACGGCGAGGCGCGTGCCGTGAATGACGGCAATGTCCGCCGGGTCCTGGCCCGGCTGTACGCCCAGGCAGTGCCCAGCGAAGCATGGGTTCAGGCCCAGGCCGACACCCTGCTTGATTCCCAGCGGCCGGGCGCCTGGAACGAGGCGCTGATGGACCTGGGGGCGACGGTCTGTACGCCGCGGTCCCCACGGTGCGGCGCCTGTCCGGTCTCCGGGCACTGCCGTGCGTTTGCCCAGGGGCGCCCCGCCGCGTACCCCGCGCCCAAGGTGCGCGCAGCGGTGCAGGAGGTACAGGCGGTGGCGGTCCTGATCGGTGACCACATCCGCGCGGTGCTGGAACGCCGGACCGGTTCCCTCCTGGGGGGCCTGATGGGCCTGCCCATGGAAGTGGTCGGTCCTGGAGAAACCGCTGAGCAGGTGCTGCACAGGCTCTGTGAGCGCCTGCACGCCGGCCGGACTGTCCTGCTGGGTCAGGTGAGCCACACCATGACCCACCGCCGCATCACCCTGCAGGTCTACGCGGCTCAGGCTGCGTTGCCGGTGCAGTCCGTGGAGGACTCGGCCCTGTCGCGGCTGGACCACAAGGCGCTGGATCTGTATACCCGGCAGCAGACCTCACTGTTTACACCGGACTGAGGTCGTGCTGGCCTACACCGAACGGTGGAGGCCGACCCCGGCTGCTGCGCGCTACACTGGTCGGCGGTATGTCAGGAACGCCCGTCAAAGCCGCTGTCCGCACGCTGCAGAAGACCAGGAGTGCGGCGCGTGGCGCCCTGATGTGGGGCTACGAGCAGCGTCTGACCCGGGATGTCAAGGGTCACGGCAAACTGCCGCGCCACCTGGGACTGATTCTGGACGGCAACCGCCGCTTCGCGCGTGCAGCGGGACTGCAGCGCGAAATGGGCCATTCGTTTGGCGCAGAAAAAGCACATGAGGTGCTGCAGTGGTGCCTGGAGCTGGGAATTCCGGCCGCGACCATCTGGGTGCTGTCGACGGACAACACCAGCCGTGATCCCCAGGAACTGGCGCACATTCTCGGTTTGCTGGAAAAGGAAGCCCGTAACCTGGCCACTGACCCGCGGATTCACGCCAATCGGGTGCGGGTGCGGGCCATCGGGCAGCACGCTGATTTTCCGCTCCATGTCCTGATGGCCCTGCGTGAGCTGGAAGAAAAGACCGCTCACTACGACGGGATGCGGCTGAATATCGCCGTGGGCTATGGCGGACGCGAGGAGATCGTGGACGCGGTCAAGTCCTATCTGCAACGACAGGCGGCTTCCGGACGCGATCTGAGCGAGGTGGCCGTCAGCCTGAGTCCTGACGACATCAGTGCCCACCTGTATGCCGCAGATATCCCGGACCCGGATTTTATTATCCGGACCAGTGGGGAGATCCGCCTCTCGGGCTTTATGCTCTGGCAGAGCGTGTATTCGGAATATTACTTCTGCGATGTGTACTGGCCCGGGTTCCGGCGTGTGGATTTCCTGCGGGCGCTGAGGGACTTCCAGGGTCGCGACCGCCGCTTCGGAAAGTAAGAGAAGGATAAGGCCAACAGCGTCCGGGCCCTGGGGTGGTCGCAACGTTGGCCAGTACACCCATCGGGGGTCACATCAGGCCAGCGGCCTGCATGGAAGCTTCTTGCAAGCTCCGGTCAGGACAGAGAAAAGCTGTGCTTCACGGAGGCCAGCCATAACAACCGGCTGGCCGGGCTGCAGGCGGCACCGGAATTCACCATTATCCAAAAAATCTTAATGACTCATGTAAGCGGCATGTAAGACCCTTACACATACCTTCATGAAGCAAGGGAAAGGTGTAGGCACCTAAATGTGATTCACATATTTCCTCATTTCACTGCCCTTTCAAGGAGTCTCATGAAGCGTCACACCACCCCGGTTCTTCTAACCCTGCTGCTCGGCACCGCCATCGCGCAGGGCAGCAGCCCCCTGGACCTCAAACTGGCCCTGAATGTCGTCAAGTCCGTCACCGAGAACGGCAAAGTGGCCGAAAAGTTTCTGCCCGCGCAGGGCAATGTCCCGGGGGACGTGCTCAGCCAGGTGGTGACCGCCAGAAACGTCAGCAGCAAGGCCGTCAAAAACGTTCAGATTCCCCTGAATGTGCCCAAGGCAACATTCTACCTCGCTCCTGAGAAGGCCGTGGATACAGCCCGTACCGAATACAGCATCGACGGCGGCAGGACCTTCGCGCCGGCTCCCCTGAAACGAAAGGTGACCCTGACCGAGAACGGCAAGAGCGTGACCCGGGAAGTGGAAGTCAAGCCCAGCGAGTACCAGGCGGTCCGCTACACCATTCCCGAACTCAAGGCCGGGCAGGCGCTGAAGCTCGGCTACCGCGTTCAGGTCAAGTAACACCCTTTTCACGGTGCTCAGGCCCCAACTGGCCATGGCAACAGCACGGCAACCTTTCGTCAAGGAGAACCAATGAACGTCAATACCAAAGTCCTCGCCCTGGTGGCCGCCCTGGCCGCCGGAAGTGCCAGTGCCCAGACCACCAGCCCTCTTGAACGGACCAGCGCAACCAACGCGGGCACGGTCATCACCAACGTGGCTACCGCCACTTACGATGTTCCGAACAACGATGGCACCGCCGTGAGCACCACCACGACCTCCAACACCGTGAGCACCACGGTTGCAGAGAAAATGGGCTTCGACATTACCTACACCAACGGTGCTGACGCTGACGCGACCGATACCGCTGCCACAGCCATCAGCAGTTACCAGAAGCCCAATGTCGTTCCTGGCTCGACCGTCGTGTTCCCATACGTCGCGGTCAACAACGGCAATGCCAGTCAGAGCATCGCGTTGGAGTCCGCGACGACCAGCGGGGTGTCCAACGTTGTCTTCTTCGCCGCCAACCCCGACGGGAACAGTGACGGCCTGCTGAGCTCCACGGAACTGACAACCGCCAAAGGCATCACCGGCAATGTTCTGACCAGCGTCACGGTCGCGCCCAGTGGTGACGATCCTGCCACCACTGCGGTCGAGACCAACTCCGGGATGGTCACGTTCTACATGGCCTATGACGTGACTGGAAATGCCAGCGCTGTCGTCGGGGCGACCCCGATCGGCCGCGGCAAAGTCTGGGCCGACACCAGCAACGGCGGCACCGCGCCCGGGGAGAACGTCACCGTCACCGAGCAGAAGGATCCTGGCAGCCCGGCCTATGACGACCTGTGGTACCAGTACAGCAGCGCCACCATCATCGCGCCTAACCTGACCAACAACCCGCAGCCAGTCACCACCGAAGTCACGCCGCCCACCGGCACGGCCACCTCCGGCTACACCAGTGGTACCACCCTCATCACCGTCAGCGGTGACCAGCAGGTCGCCTATCCCAAATCCGACGGCATCTCCGACACTGCCAACGACAGCGTGACCTTTACCAACACCCTGACCAACGGCAGCGGTACCTCCGACACCGTCGCGCTGACGGTCGAGGCGAACACCACCACCTTCGTCAGTGGCGGCGTGACCTACACCGTCACCCAGACTGTGACCTCCACCGGCACGGCCGGTCAGTACACCGTCGTGCAGACGGTCAAGGACCCCAGCGGCGCCACCGTAAATATCACCGAAGTCACCGCCACCATTTCCACGCCTTCGCTGCTGGTCGGTGCCAACTCGAGCGCCAACTACACGGTCACGGTCAGCTACCCCGATCAGGACATGGCCAATCCCTACCCCATCCTCCTGAAGATTGGCGCCGACTCCGGGAACGACGTGGACACCACGCCGAATGACTTCACCTTCGATACCATCCTGGCACCCGCCATGATGTTTGGTGATACGTCGGGCAGCAGCAGCGACCTGGCTGTGGCTACCGGCACTGCTGACACCGTCAACAAGCTCGGCACTGCCGGCAATGCCGTGACCTTCCCCATGGATCTGGTGAATCCCGGTGAGTACGCCGACACCTACACGCTGTCCGGCTATACCGTTATTGCTCTTACCGACGGCACGAAGCAGGTTCTGGCGATCAACTACAGCGGCGTGGGCGTCACCCAGACCGGGACCGTCAGCGTCACCGACTCCGTGAGTGGCCTGAGCGCCATCATCCCCGTCTACACGACCGGTGCCGTCAGCGCGAACAGTGAGTTCGGCGTCACAGCCAGCGTTGCCCTGCCTATCAATGTGACCTCCACTGCCGGCACCAACTACGTGCTGAGCCAGACGGCCAAGGCACAGTACAGTGGCATCACCCTGACGGACACCAACGACAGCATCACGGTCGCCGCCGCCGGCAGCCTGGCCCTCGCCAAGTTCACGCAGGGCACCGCCACCCCCAACGAGCCGATCAACGGCATCACGGCGCCCAGGGGCTATACCTCTGCCAACACCAGCTACGCGCCTGGTGTGAACTACAGCTACCAGATCATCGCCAAGAACACCTACAACACCAGTGTCCGGAACTTCTCGCTGTCCGATACGCTGAGCAGCAACCTGAACTTCGTATCTGTCAGCGGCGCGGTCACCGGCAACGGCACGGCCACCACCGTCATCTACAGCACCGACGGCACCACCTGGAGCAATAGCGCTCCTGTCAGCGGCACCACCTTCTACGTCGCCGTGGATGATCCCAACACTGATGGCCTGCAAAAGGGCAGCCTGGCCCCCAATGCCCAGCTGACCATGACCGTCACCGTCAACATCAAATAAGCTGCTTTCCGGCGCACCTCTGCCTTTTGCAGGGTGCGCCGTTTTACAACATCAGACGACTTTTGAGATCCAGCACATTTGAGTGCCGTTACCTTCCCTCGCCAGGCGAACCGCCCTGATTCAAGGAGCCCACCCGTGAAACGCCTCCCCCGATTCCACACGCTGCTCCTGCTGGGCATCACCAGCCTGGCGGGGGCGCTGACGCCTTCCGGCACGGTCATCAGCAATCAGGTCAGGGCAGAGTTCATCTCACCGGTCACAGGTCAGCCCGAGTCCGTCCTTTCCAATTCTGTGCAGACGGTCGTCCAGAGTGTGTGCGCAGCCAGCGTCACGCCCGACGGCACAGCGGCGCAACCCGCGCGAGTCTTGACTCGCCTGCCAGGAGAAAGCGCGGTGTTTGCCTATACCCTGGTCAACGCGGGCAACGATTCGTTCACGTTCCCGGTGTCAGGGCGCGTCGAGGCGGGTGGTCAGACGACCACGCTGCGGGTCGTGCAGGATCTGAATGGCAATGACCGGTTCGATTCCGGGGAACCGGACGTGAGTGCCGCGACTCTGGCTGCGGACGCCAGCATAAAGCTGCTTCTGGTGACAGGGCCCCTCAGCGAAGGCAGCACGCTGGTGAATCTACTAAGCGGCTGTGCCGCCGGCTCCCGCGACGAGAACAACGTGAGCCGCGTCGATGTGGGCCCCCCACCAGCACTTGCGGTCAGCAAGACCTTTACGCCAGCATTGTTACGTCCTGGTGCAGAAACCACCGTGGATGTCGTCGTCACCAATACTGGGGCGGGAGAGAGCCGCGAGGTAATTCTCACCGACAGGCTCGCCGACCAGGCAGCAGCAGGCCTGACCTACGTGCCTGGAAGTGCCGGTGCGACCTCCGGTACCCTGGAATTTACCACCGACGGAACCACCTGGACAGCGCAGGAAACCGCGCCGGTCCGCGGCGTGCGGGTGCGCAAGGACAGCCTGAAGGCAGCCGAGACCCTCAGGCTGTCCTTGCGCATGCGCGCCGCTGAAGCAGCCACTGGCCGGGTGATTCCCAATACCGCCACTGCCCTGACCGGTGGGGTGGAAGTGAGCGGTACAGCGAGTGTGGATGTCCGTTACCTGCCCGCCGTGGCCATCGGCCCGCTGGGACAGCCCGAAGCGGAAGAAGGCAGCCAGGCCGATCAGCAGTCGCGTAATTTTGGGGTGGTGGGGCAGGCGGCGTGCTTTGACCACACCGCCAAGAACACCGGTGATGTGGCCGACCTGTACCGCGTCGAGGCGGCCTTCCCACAGGGCGCGGCGAAGGTAACGCTGCTGGGGGCCGACGGCCAGCCACTGGCCCAGCCGTTTGCCCTGCAACCTGGCCAGAGCACCACCGTGCGCGCCTGTTACGAGCCGCAGCAGGCCTCGCCGTTTTCGGCCCTGCTCACGATCAGGGGCGAGCGCGGCACCAGCAACGCGACCACCGACCGGCTTCAGAACGTCGAGGCAGGGCTGCCCGAGCTGCTCAAGAGCTACCGCGCGACCACGGTGGGCGATGACGGCAAGACCGTGGACGTGGCGCAAGGCCGCCCCGTGCGTGCCGGCGATACCGTCGCCTATATCCTCAGCGTGCGCAATCCCTACACCCGGCCCCTGACCGCTGTGACCGTGAGCGATGCGCTGCCCCCCCACGTGGACTTTGCCAGTGCGTCGGCGGGCGGCCAGAAGACAGGCGCGCCTGGACAGGAAACCGTCACCTGGGCGCTGGGCACCCTGGCGCCCGGCGAGATCCGCACGCTATCGCTCACCACGCGCGTCAGTTCCCGCGCGGTGGACGGTGAGGCCCTCAAGAACACCTTCGGCATGGTCACGGCCGAGTTCCCCGATTCCCTGAAAAGCAATGAGGTCGCGACCCCGGTCTGGCAGGCCCGGCTCTCGATCACCAAATCGGTCAGCAGCCGCGAGGCCACCTTCGGTGACCGTCTGGTCTACACCCTGACTATCACCAACCATTCGCAGACCACCGCCATCGTGGACGCAGTGATCGTGGACACCGCTTCCAAGGGACTGGAGTACGTTCCCGGGACCAGCACCCTGAACGGTGAGGCCCTGGAAGATCCGAACGTCGTGACCGGGCAGAACACTTGGACCTCCACCTGGACCCTCAAGCAGATTCCGGCCGGCGCCACGGTTACCGTGACCTACGTCTTGCGGGTGACCCCGGAGGCTTCCGGCGAACTCCTGAACGTGGTCCAGGCCATCGGCAGCGGAGCCGGGGGAACCGCGCTGGCCATCGCCAGCAACCGTGCCCAGGCAGTGACCCGCCTGAACCTGCTGCAGTTCGCCCCGCAGGCCGACATCCTGGGCGTGGTCTTCGTAGACCGCAACCGCAACGGCCTGTACGACGAGGCGCTGGACACGCCGGTTGCCCGTGCCCGCGTGCTGTTGGCCGGAGGCCGTGAGGCCCTGACCGACGAGCGTGGCCGCTACAGCTTCGGCAACGTGCGCATCGGGACCCACGCCTTGCGGCTGGACCCCAGCACCACGCCCTATCAGGCGCTGATCACCCACCAGGCCGGTGGTCTGAGCGGCACCAAGACCGTGCATGTGACGGGCCTGACCAGCGTCGACTTTCCCCTCGCACCGCCGGGAGGAGACATCAGTGTGCTGCGGCGCACCACCCTGAGCCTCGGGGACGTGAGGGTCGAGAAAACCGTGTTCACACGTCCTGGCGGCTACACCGTGCGGCTGAGGATCGTCACCCCCCGAAACCTGGAAGGCGTCACATTAACAGATCCACTTCCAGCCGGAGCCGTGCTGAAAGAAGGCCGCAATAACCTGAACGGTACCTTGAGTGCAGGTGAGACATTTCTCACTTATCACTTCGACTGGACCGGCGAGCCCCGCGCTGCCACCACTGATCCGGTGATGACCTGGAGGTACTGAAGCATGCGCACCAAGTTCAATACTTTCGCCGGCTCTCTGACGGCCCTCCTGGCTGTCGGTGCAGGGGCAGCCGCCCAGGAGGGCAGCACCAGCCTGCCGGTCACCAGCATCGGCGACGCGTTGATGTGGTCCGCCGGCGATCAGAACCTGAACCTGGATGTGCCGGTCGACAACCGGGTGCGCCTGGAACTGTACAGCCCGCGCCTGGACCCGGCCGACTACCGCAGCGACACTTACTACGGCGACGAATCCTACAACCTGAAGGTCAAGATGACCACCACCTTTACCCTGCTGCGCGCCGATGGTACCGCGGTGCTTTCCCGCACCTTCACCCCCGGCGCACAGGAATGGGTCACGCTGCTGGACCAGGACCTGCCGGCCGGGCGCTACGTGCTGCGCGCCTCCACCCAGGGTGCGGGAAAAAATACCTTTGCCGTGCGGCTGGCCGGAGTCAGCGCCGCCCTGAGCGCCGATCACCTGACCGTGAATGTGCATTCCCGCGACTGGGTTCCGGTCATCAATGTCACCACCGACGGGCAGGGCTATGCGCTGCGCATGTACGACGGCGACGGCCCCACCGAGCTCGAGGCCCGGCTGCGTGACGCCCGGGGCCGCACCTACCCCCTGACAGTCAGTGCCCAGCTGAGTCACACCGACCTGCCCATGCCCGCGCAGCCCGGCACTTACACGGTGGAGCTGCGTCAGGCGCCGGGTGCCCGGCAGTTCAGCAACGCGGTGGGCTTCAGCCTGTCGCGCCAGGGCGCCCCCCGCCCCATTGCAGTGGCCCAGGTGGACCAGACCGGGCAGCTGCGCCTCAGCGCCGAACTGCTGCTGCCGGGAAGCAGCGTCCCGACCCAGGCGGACCTGATGGTCGGTGGGCAGCCGGTGCAGGTCAGCGGTTCCCAGACCCGCACGACAGCCGCCGGCACCTTTCCGCTGACCGTGGCCGAGGTGCCCGGAGCCCAGGTCAGTGCGCCCTCCAGGGTGACCGTGCCGCGCGGCGGCGTGGGCGAGGCGCGCGTCCAGGTGCGCCCGCAGGTGAATCTCAGCCTGCAGAGCGACAAAACCGCCGTGTGCGTGGGCGACACGGTGACCCTGACCGCGCGCGCCACCACGGCCTTCACGGGTCTGCTGCCGCTGGACCTGCAACTGGTCCTGCCTGAAGGAATGCAGGTCCAGGGCCCCTCCTCGCTGAAGGGGGAGTTCAGCGTCGCCCGGCCCGGCGAGGTGCGCGTGACGGCGACCGCCAGCACCGCCGGGCCGCTGACCTTTACGGCCCGCCTGAATCCCTGGGAGCAGGCGAAGAGCGTGCAGGTCAATGTACTGCCGGCCTCTACCAGCCTGCAGCTGACGCGTGCGCCGCTGGCCGATACCACGGTCGGGGACACCGTGGAGGTGCAGCTACAGCTGACCAATACGGCGGCCCAGCCAGTTCCGTTTACCCTGCGCGACCAGCCCGGCGAGGGCCTGGAGCCCCTGGACCCCACCAGCTTTGAAGGCACCCTGCAGGCCGGTGAAACCCGCACCCTGGGCTACCGCGCGCGGGTCACGCACAGCGGCGCGGCGCGCCTGAATGCCACGCTGGACACGCCCGCGTGCCCCGCACCGCAGGTGGTAACCGGCACCCTGCTGGGCGTCAACCCACCTGCCCCGGAGCCCACCCCGGCCCCCACCGCCCCGGTCGCCCAGCGCAGCAGCGTGATTTCCATGCCGTTCGACGCGCCCGGCGGCTCTATTGATGTGGTCATCGCCCACACGCTGCCTGAAGGCGCTTCCCTGGTTCCCGGCAGCAGCCAGCTCGACGGTCAGGCCCTACCGGACCCCAGACGGGGCGCGGGCGGCACGCTGTACTGGGTGGTGCCCACCACGGTGGACCGGCGCGGCGTCACGCGCGGCACCGTGACCTATGAACTGCGGCATGCGCAGGCCCTGGGAGAGATGGCCGCCCCGGCCCTGCTGTCGCGCTTTCCTGGTGACCGCCACGAGCTGATTGCCGGGCGGGTGGACCTGAAGGACCTGTCGGCGGCTCAGGCACTGACCCAGAGCGCGCAGGCCGCCGAGAACGACGGCGCCATCAAACTGCCGCTGCAGGGAGCACAGATTCGTGTGCGTGACCGCGTCAGCATCGTGGTGGAAAGTCCGCTGGACCAGCCGCCCCCCACCCTGACGTTGGCCGGACGTGCGGTGAGCACCAGCCTGATAGGGCAGACCACCGAGGACCCCACAGGCAACGTGCGCCGCCTGACCTATGTGGGCGTGCCTCTAGAAGTTGGCCCGAATGTCATCGCCTGGGGCGACGAGACCGTCACTGTTTACCGGGTAGGCGACACGCGGCAGGTGGAAGTCAAGCCCGTACAGCTGATTGCTGACGGCAGCACCCCTCTGCGTCTTGTTATTCGCACCCTGGACGCTTTCGGCCACGTCACGCCACAGGCAAGCGTCGCCATACGCACCAACCTGGAAGTCCGTGGTCAACCCCGGAGCACCAGCGGGGGTTATGACGTTCGCCTGACCAACGGGGAGGGCGTGCTGGAACTGCAGCCGCAGGCCTCGCCGACCACCCTGAATCTGGACGTGCTGCAGGGCAATGACGTCAAACGTTACAGCTACGAGGTCAAACCCGGTGACCACCGTGTGGGGATCGGGGTGCTCAGCGCGACCATCGGCCTGGACGGCAACTTCAACCTGGGCGACGACCTGACCTGGCAGGCCCGCGCCACTTACGAGGGACCGCTAGCCAATGGCAAGCTGTACGTCGCGGCTGACAAGGAAGGGCTGCCGACTGAGCGCAACACCCTGAACCGGTATACCGGCTACGGCGACAGCAGCGTCGAGAGCGTGCCGCTGCAGGGCATCGATCCGGTGGCTTTTGCCTACGATCACCCGAGTTTCCGGGTGCAGTACCGGCGCTCCAGCCTGCCCGTCAGTGTACTGCCGGTGGGCGAACAGCTCACGGCCCTGACCGCCTACAGCAAGAGCAACCCCGCCGTGTCGGGCTTCGTGGCGCTGGTGCCCAGTGACCGCGTCAGCGGCGAGCGCCTGACCCCGCAGGGCAACCGGCTGCTGCGTCTGGCGCGCGGCAACATCAGCGAGGGCAGCGAAACCCTGGAAGTGGTGACCCTGGAACGCGGCAGCGGCAAGGAACTGCGGCGCACGCCTCTGACCCGCAACGCCGATTACCAGCTGGACCCGAGCACCGGGATCATCACCCTGGCCCGCGCCCTGGACGCCGTGGACGGCAGCCTCAACGACGTGGTCGTGCTCGCCTCCTACCGCCTGAACAGCGCCCTGGATCAGCGCGTCCTGGCCTACGGCGGCCAGGTTCAGTACAAGGCCCAGAATTTCACAGTGGGGGCCGCCGCCGTCAGCCTGGACCAGCGCGTCACCCTGGGCGCCCGGGCCACCTACGACAACGGCACCACCCGCGCCGACGGTCTGTTGGCCTATTCGGGCGGCCTGCAGGCCAGCGCCGACTTCGCCACCCGAGTGGGCCAGAGCAGCTTGAGCGCCAAGTTCCGTTACCAGGACGAGGGCTACGTCGGCCTGGCTCCCCAGACGCCGGGGCTGAGCGTGCGTGCCAGTCTGGCCGCGCCCATCACTTCCAACCTCAGCGCCGCGGTGGACGCCGAGTATCACGCACCGGCCGGGAAAGATGCCGAGAACGCGCGCGGGGGCAGCGTCACGGCGCGCGCCGATTACCGCCTGGCACCCTTCAGCATCGGCGGCGGTCTCAAGTATGCCTTCGGGGACGTCAGCGGTCTGGGCGCGGTGGTCAGCGCCGGCTATCACCGCGACCCGGTGGACGTGGACGTCGTGCATACCCAGCCGCTAAGCGGCAACCTGTCGCCGGAAACCAGCGTGAGCATGCGCTACAAGTTCAGCCCCGAGCTGTCGGTGGGCTTTACCGACAAGATCACCTGGGGAATCGGGCACAGCGCGGCCGTGACCCTGGACAGCATGGTGGGCAATGTCAACTACGCGGTCGCCTACGAGCTGCCGGGCGCCTCGGGACAGGGCAACCGCGCCCGCTTCGGGGTAAGCACCAGCCTGCCTGTGGCCGAGAACCTCACGGCCGGACTGCGGGCCAGCGCGACCTACAACGTCAACACTGCCCAGGTGGAGGCGGGGGCTGGTGCAGACCTGCACTACAAGACCGGCAGCATGACCGCCACCAGCGGCACCGACATCAACTACGGCGCCCAGGGTTTCGGTGTGGTGCTGCGCGGCGGGGTCAGCGGGCAGCTCACGCCCAACCTCAACCTGACGGCCGACGGGCTGATGGAGTTCGGTGCCGGCAAGAACGGTCAGCGCGCTGCTCTGGGCTTTGCCTACCGCGACCGCGATTTCAACAGCCTGGGAACGGTGCGGTACGTCAGCGGCACCCTGGCCGGCGGTCAGCCGGAGCTGAGCAGCAACCTCAGCGCCGAGTACCGCCAGAGCAACTACGCCATTCGCGGCGGGCTCGACACGCGCACCCTGCTGCTCGACCGCGCCAGCTTCACGGCCCAGGCGTCCCTGAGCGGCACGTACTACCTGACCGACCGCCTGGGCGTGGGCGCCTGGGGCCGCATGATCACCCAGCCGGCCACCGGCACCACCGAGTACGGCTACGGGCTGGAGGCCAGTGTGCGCGCCCTGCCCGGCACCTGGATCACGGCCGGCTACAACCCGCTGGGCTTCAGCGGTATTGGAAGCACCTACACCAAACAGGGCGCGTACCTGCGCCTAGACCTGACGCTGGACGAAACGCTGGGCGGGGAGAAGTGAGCATGCAGCAGACACACGTTTTCTGGAAATTGCTACTGACGGCGCTGGTCTGGCTGCTGGCCTTGCAGGGAGCGGCCGCGGCAACCCCGGTGCTGAACATCACTCCAATTACCTGGGATATCATTGGCTTAGACAGCAACGATGTTAGTGTTGGCCCCGATACGTTCCCCGTAGGTGCCCGTGTATGCAATGTCGGAAGTACGACTGCTACTGCCGTTAGTGCTCAATTTAACTTTAACAGCGCTAACTCGCTCATAAATACAATAGGACTGACTCAAGTCAAGCTGGATGACCTGCCACCAGGACCACCACCTGCCCACTTCAATACTCTTAGTCGCGTGCCCGACAACTGTCGAGATGCGTACTTTAATGTTGTTGTAGTGCGGTCTGTAGCTGCATATAACACTACCCGTAGATATCAGATCACATCAAGCGCCAGTGGAGTAAGTTCAATCAGCACGCCTGCAAACAGGCAGCTCTATGTTGAGAAGCTCGTTTCTCAAGCCCGCAACTACGTAAAAAGCTTTACAACCGTGTCACCCGCAACATCCAGTGTGAGCGTCGGCCAGGTGATGCAATTTCGGTTGGAAGCCAGTACAGCGACTCAAGGGTACGAGCAGCTGGAAAACTTTCCAGTTCTACCCAACTCGGTTTACCAGATATTAAATGTGTCCACCACATATAGTGCACCCGGCGGCTCAGTAAACAGCTCTGTCTATGCGGATGCTTGTACATGGGACAGCAATACCAGTAGTACTAGCTACCGGTCATGCCTGGGGAAAGGCAAGGTTGGAGGAGATGTTACTACCATCTATACCGTTCGCATTATTGGCGGTGACACATCAACCATCTATAACCTCATCTACGACTTCTCCGGAAGCAGTTATCATTACAATACTGATTACGGCAAAACCAACGGTTTGCGTATCACCGCCACGGTGCCTGACCTGACGCTCAGCAAGACGCATACCGGCGATTTCACGGTGGGTCAGCCGGGAAGCTTTACCTTTACGGTCAGGACGTCCGGCGCGGACGTCTACGGCACCACCACCATCCGGGACACGCTGCCCACCGGCCTCTCGCTGCCGGACGGTCCGGTGTCCATTTCCGGCACCAACGCCGGCAGCTGGCGGTGCTCCTCGCTGAGCAACGTCGTGACCTGCACCAGCACCAACATCGATGCGCCCGGCGTGCCCAACACTCCACTGTTCAAGGTGGGGGAGAGCAGCACCTTCACGATCAATGGGATTGTCGTCGGCCCGGCAGCTGTCCCTGGCGTGACCAACACGGCGACCGTCAGCAATCCCAATGAAAGCTCAGCCACCACCAGCAACAACAGCGCGTCCGATCCGGTGAAGGTGCTGGCACCGGACCTGGCCCTGTCCAAAACGGCCGCTGCCTATGCCACCCCCAGCCTGCCCGGAGACCCGGCCGCCACCACACCCTCTCCGGCGACCATCAAGGTCATCACCTACACGCTCAGGGTGACCAACAGCGGGACAGGGGTAAGCAGCGGCCCGGTAACTGTAACCGACACCCTGCCAGCAGGCCTGCTGGCGACGGCGATCGGTGGCGAGGGATGGACCTGTGCCGCTCTGCCTGCGCTCAGCTGTACCCGCAGCGACACACTGCCAGCCGGAAGCAGCTACCCCGACATCACCCTGACGGTGCAGGCGCCCTTCACCACGGAACTGGAAACCACTCCCAGTTTGCGAGATTTCACGAATGTCGCCGTGGTCAGCGGGGGCAATGATGTCAGCACGTCGAACAACCGGGGCTCGGCCAACGTCCGGATGGTCTACGCGAAGCTGGCCAAGCAGGTCAGGAACGTATCGACCGGCTCTGCGTTTGCGCTGACCAGCACCGGAGCTCCGGGGCAGCTCCTGGAGTACTGCATCGACTTTGTCAATTTCGGCGGGACCGCCCTGAACAACTTCAATGTGAAAGACCACGTGCCGGGAAACACCTCTGCACTGCTGACCGGCTACAACACAGATGCTGGCAGCATGGGCCGCGCTTACGGCATGCGCCTGACCCGCAATGGAACGGTGACCTACCTGACCAGCGCTGTGGATAGCCTGGACAGGGGCAGCCTGAGCACCTCCGGCGGCTCGTTCGGCGCGGGCGTCATGGACGCGATTCTGCCCACGGCGCTCGCCCTGAACGAGACGGGCAACGTGTGTTTCATGGCTGCCATCCGGTAACCCCTTCGAGAAGAGGGCAGCGGATGTGCTGCTCGGGTCTTGGAGCGCAGCACGCTTTTGCATGGCGAGGTCGCGTCTACACTGTGACCGTGCTTCCCGCCCGCTCTCCTTTCGCGCATCTGGAGGGCTTTCTACGTGACACCCTGGGTAGCGGCGCCACGCGCCTGTACGAGGAAGAGGCCCAGGCCGCGCAGACGCTGCCGGTCGGGTCTCTGGACTGGTCGCCGGGGGTGCAGCGTGGCTTCGGGTTTCCCAGCGTGTACTCGCATCAGGCGCAGACCTATGGGCTGATGAAGGAGGGGCGGAACGTCATCGTGACCACCCCGACAGCCAGCGGCAAGACCGGCGCTTTCTTTCCAGCGGTGTTCGACCGACTGGAACGTGCCCCCGAGGCCACGGCGCTGTTCGTCTACCCGCTTGTCGCCCTGGGTCAGGACCAGCGCGACAAGCTGAACACCTTCCGCGACCGCGGAGGCTTCGACTGGGAAATCGGCGCTTTTCAGGGGGCGGCCCAGGCCGGTGAGGTCTTCCGGGACGGCGTGCGGATGGTCACCGCCACGCCGGATAAGCTGCACTGGGCCCTGACCCAGCCGCGCATGCGCGCTTTCCTGTCGCGGCTGTCGTATCTGGTGCTGGACGAGGCGCACACCTACCGGGGCGGTTTTGGCTCGGAGGTGGCGGGCATGCTGCGGCGCCTGCTGCGGCTGGCCAGGGCGCTGGGCGCCAATCCCCAGGTGGTCCTGAGCACCGCGACCATCGGCAACCCGGCCGAGTTCGCGCGGGAACTGACCGGTGTGGACGCAGTGGAAGTCAGCCAGTCCGGCGCCGCGCGCCACGGGAAGCGCTACGTGCTTGCAGACCACCGTGGTCAGCCGCGCCGCTTCTGGAATGCCGTGATGGACGCCAGCAGCCGCTACAACGTCAAGGTGCTGGCCTTCTTCCGGGGCCGCTCCCGCGCCGCGCGGCTGTACGGCACCTACCGCGCGCAGCCGCAGTACGCCAGCCGCGCGCACCTGTACATGGCCGGCACCAGCGACCGCGAGGGCCGCCTGAGCGAATTTCGCCGCGCCGGAAGCGGTGTCATGTTTGCCACCAATGCCCTGGAGGCCGGCGTGGACATCGGGGACCTGGAAGTGGTGATCATCGATGGCTACCCGGGCAGCCGCATGGCCTTCCGGCAGATGGCGGGCCGCGCCGGGCGGGTGGCGCCGGGACTGGTGCTGTACCTGCCTGCCCTGAACGAGCAGGGGGTCCCGCAGCCGGCCGACGCCTTTTACAGCAACGCGGGCAATTTCCTGGAACTGCTGACCGGACCGATTGAAAAGGCGGTGGTGGAGGCCGAGAATCCCTACCTCTCGCCGCGTCACCAGTCCCGCGAGGCCGAGGAATTCCGTATGGCTGGCCTGCCAGTCCCCTACCCGGACACGCCCGGAACCCAGCAGCGTTACTGGAACCTGCGTGGTGAGGGCAGTGCCAAATTCGCGGTCGTGGAGCACGCCGAGTGGGAACGCCTGGGTGCGCGCAGCCTGGACGCGCCGCTGGAATCCCCCAGTCAGCATTACGCGCTGACCGAGAAACATGAAGGAGCGGTCTTCACCCTGGATGGCCAGGGATACAAGGTGACGCGCTGGGAGGCGCACCCGGCCGGCACCGCGATTATCGTGGAGAGATACGACGCGGCCAGCCTGTTTACCCGGGGTCTGTACAGCATCGAAGTCACGCCGCTGCGCATGGGGGCGTGGGAGAAACGCGGGCCACTGGCGTTCCGGCACGGCGAGGTGGTGATCCGCCGCCGCTACACCGGCTACCAGATGCGCCGGCAGGTCTTCGAGCGCGTCTGCGTGGGCTGCGACCGCGAGCCTGGCCCCACCGAGCGGACCTGCGTGAAATGCAGCGGGCGCATTCAGGACCGCATGCAGGACCACAAGCTCTCCGAGCACCTCTACGATCAGCCGGTCGAACTGCCCCCATTCCGCACCGGGGCCCTGGAGGTCGGGCTGGACGCCCGCGCCACCGAGCGTCCGGGGGCAGTGGCGCACACCATCAAGCACCTGCTGCAGAAGGTCACGCCCGAACGCATCGCGTGTGACGACAACGATCTGGCCGGGGCGTTCCGTGAAGGGCGTGACGACTATTTCTTCCTGTACGACGACTGGCTGGGTGGTCTGGGAGTATCCCGGCGCGCCTATGAGCAGTTCGATGCCCTGCTGCGGCGCGCACTGGACCTGACCGTCAAGACCTGCTGCAAGAATGCCGAAGGCTGCTACGAGTGCATCGCGGTCAGCCGGTGCTTCGCCCCGCATCTGGCCAGTGGCGAGCGCCGACCGACCGACAAGCACACCACGCGGCTGTTTCTGGAAACTCTGCTGGGCGTGCAGCCGGTGCCTGCCGAAATCGCCGGGGTGTCGGTCCTGCCGGACCAGGCTCCTGATCTGCCTCCTTCCTGGCCGCTCCAGGCACGTGAACTGCTGGACCTCCATGGCCTGTCGCTGCCGGAAGTCAGTGCCCGGCTGGGCATTCCCAGCCGCGAGCTGCAACGTGCGGTAACCGGCACCCAGCCGCTGCGCCTGCTGCATGCCCGCTTCGGCGAGGGCGTTTTTATGCAGGGCTTCCACCAGGGCGAACGGCGGGAAGTGCTGGTGTATTTCCCCGGCATCGGGCAAAAACGGCTGCTGCTTCAGCACGCCGGCCTCAAGGTGGTCGAGCCCCGTGAGGCGCAGCCCGCTGGTTGATGGGGTCAGTTGACCGGCCCGGTCCTGCCCCCATATACTTCTGAAGCTCGCGCCGCAGGACCCGCGCCAGCGCCATTTTACGGGGATATAGTGTAATGGCAGCACAACAGATTTTGGATCTGTTCGTCTAGGTTCGAATCCTGGTATCCCTGCCAGACGGTGGCCTTCCTTTCCGGGAAGGCCGCTTCTGCTTTCTGGTGCCATGTGCAAGGCAGGGCGTCTGAACGACCATTCAAAGAAGCAGCGGCAGAGCATGACGATGGCCTCTGGTCCCGCCGAGAATGGCGTAAGCCGCCAGCCTCTCATGAGTCCAAAAGCGAACTTCCTCACCTTCCGTCAGCCAGCCTTCACCGCACGTCAGGTGCCGGAGCCTACCGTATAGCTAGTGCACACGCCTGTTTTCGGCGCGTCGCTGGAGGAAGTCATGAAGAAGCCCGTTTTGCTGCTCGCCCTCACCGCTTCTGTGCTCGGCACCCTTGTCACTTCCGCTCTGGCTGCTCCCAAGCTCAGCGCCCAGAGCATCATTGTCAACCCGGTGCAGACCACCCTGCAGGCGCGCGTGTGGGTCAATCGTGATCCCAGCGGCGCACGTACGCCGGTCTACTATGTGGGAGACCGGATCACGCTGTACACCACCGTCGACGAGAACGCCTACGTGTACCTGTTCAACATCAACCCTGACGGCACCGCCGACCAGATTCTGCCCAATCGGATCAGCGGCAGTAACTACGTGCGTGCCGGTCAGACCCGCGCCTTCCCGGCGTCAGGGGACCAGTTCACCTTCGATGTGGCGGGGCCTGAAGGTCTGAACCGCGTGCTGGTCATTGCCAGCCGCCGGCCACTGAATCTAAGCGAACTCAGCACCTACCAGCAGGGCCAGAGCTTCGCCACGGTCAAGCCCACCACGGCGCCCGGCTTTGCCCAGGCGCTGAGCATCGTGGTCAATCCGATCACCCAGCCTGTGCCTCAGCAGGACTGGACCAGCGATACCGCGTCTTACACTGTCCGGTACTGAACGGCGCCGAGAGGGGAGGGCAGGCCATAAGCCTGCCCTCCCCTCAATTTTCACGTTCCCGGCTTTTCCCGCCTGGAGACCGTGCCCAGGAACAGGGCAACCACCTCACCCTTCTCGCCCCGGCGCACCTCCACCCGGTAGGTCGCCAGGGTGCGGCCTATCCGTTCCGGCGTAGCGACCGCCACCAGCTCATCGCCCAGCCTCGCGGCGCGAAAAAAGCTCAGGTGGGTCTCGACGGCCACCGCCTGGGCGCTGGCATTGCTGATCACGGCAAAGGCCTCATCCGCGAGGCTGAAAATCAGCCCGCCGTGCGCGGTGCCGTGCATGTTGAGCCCCTGCGCTTCCACCGTCAGTCTGACGCGGGTGAGGTTGGGGCCAGCCTCGAGCACCGTCATGCCCAGATGACTCGCGTAATCCATGCCGGCAGGGTAACGGGTTTGCTGCACAGGACCACGGTTGACGCCAGGAGCCGGGCCGGGTGTACGGCTCTGAAGACACAAGGCAGCTCCGTTCTGCCCGATGTGTCGTCCCAGTTCCTCACCAGGACTGAACCGGCGGCCTGGGGCTCCCTTCCAGTGGGCCCTGTGACCACTTTCACGCAGGTGCTGCGGCTGTCAGAGGTCATCGTCCGGGACTGTCGGGACTCCTATCCCGTACCCGGGGGCAACCCCCAGGAGCCGATTTATGGCGTCCTCGTCAAATGGCGGAGGGGAAGACACGTCTGTTCCTGGGGTCCCGACCTCTTTAAAGAACCGCTCCAGACCCGCAGGCACAATCCATGTCAGGAAGCGGGCCGGTTCAGTCCCGACATCGATGTGGGAATGAATCACGTCCCTGGGTAGATGGACAAACGATCCGACCTCCACGGTAAACCGCTGCTCGCCCACCCGGATGTCCAGCCTGCCTTCCAGCACCCGGAACGCCTCGTCTTCGCGGTGGTGAATGTGCGGAGGTGACCCACCGCCGGGTGGAACCACGGAATCTGTCAGGGCATAGAGGCCACCGGTCTGTTCGGCCGTGGCCTTGAAAGTCATCAGTTCGTCGGCCACCCAGAGTTTCCGGCCTTCGTCGGGGGCTCTGTGGGTAGCGCGCTGGTTGTCCTGTTCATTGGTCAGGCTCCTGTGCTGCGCGCGTTCGTGGGTGTCGTCCGGGTTCTGCTGCGGCTTTCAGGACATATTCCAGTCGGGGCAGGATTGGTGACCTTCGCCGGGAGAGGCAGCCGATCCTCCGCTGCACAGCGGCCTTTCGGACCGGGCCCTGTTACGCCTCCTGATCCATGGGGAAGACCAGGTCGTATTCCCTGCACATCCGGGCGACACTGTCGTAATCGACCTCAAGTCCGTACCGGACGTCCATGGCCGGCGCGCCGTCACCAACGAAACTGTCTGGGTCAGCGCCCATATCGGCAAACGCCTGCTCGAATCCGCCGGGCGAGATGATCTCCAGAACCCGGCAGGGCTCGTCCCCGGCATTCCAGAAGGTGTGCCACTGGTGCCGGGGCTTGAACACCAGGTCGCCGCGCTGCGCGTACACCACCTGATCGCCCAGAAGTGCGCCCATGCGGCCCTCAAGCACGTAGCTGTACTCATCCTCGTTGGAGTGGCGGTGCAGCGGGGCCGCCAGGGTACGCGGGGGAATCGGATGCTCGACCAGCGAAAAGCCGCCGCCGGACTCGTGGCCCCACACCATGAACCGGACGCCAAGCGCACCGAGATCGACAAAATGGCCGTCTGCCGGGCCGACGATCCGGGGTGCTGGTGAGGCATGCTCGCTGTGAGCCGGCTGGGTTTCCCTGTCAGGTTCATGCGCCATCGGGTGCCCTCCTTTGAATGTGGCCGTCGTTGCCTGGCGGCCCGGGTTATGTCGCGGGGTGGGTGTCGAAACGCTTCTGAATCTCTGCCACCACGCTTCGGTCAAGGGGCGTGCCTGGAGGAAATGCCCGCGCGAGTTCGGTGTAGTACTCCTCAAGTCCCCCGGGAGAATCCACAGCGAGCAGGCGGGCCGGCTGTGAGCCGGGGTTGCTGAACGTATGGGGCGTTCGGGCAGGCACGAAGACAAAACTTCCTGCTGGAAGCTGCTGAACCACTGCGCCGACCTGGACCTGAATGGATCCTTCCAGCACCTGCCAGGCGTGCTCAAACACGGAGTGGACATGAGGGGGCGGCCCCGAAAAGTCCGGTGGAAGGTGGTACTCCGTGACCGAATACCTTCCACCTGTCGCCTCGCTGCGAAGTTTGATGAGGATCAGCGTTCCAGCCGCCATAAAGCTTTCACCGCCTTCAGGCGGGTGCAGGATGACGTCGCTCATGCTTCATCTTGCCTGATGGTGGGGGGCCAGGGGAAGAAGAGCATGGCTGGGGTTGGGTCCCGCTTACAGCCCCACCATCTGGGCACTCTGGTCCCACAGCATCTGGGCCAGCACAGGGTTATCGGCGATGGGGTGCACCGCGCCGACCTTGCGGCGGTCGTAATACTGGCCCGACTGCCAGTCCACCCCCGGTGTGCCATTGGCCAGCCACAGCATCGTGTCGGTGCCCTGCTCCGGCGTGATCAGCAGGAGGCGGCGCAGCGGCGTGCGGTAGATCAGGCGCATCAGGCTGGACGATTCACTGGCGAAATTGGTGGCCACGGCGCCGGGGTGAAAGGCCGCCGTGCTGAGCCCCTGGGCGTGATAGCGCCGGTGCAATTCACGGGTAAACAGGATGTTGGCCAGTTTGGCGTTGCCGTAGGCCCGGTTGGGGTTGTAGCCCCGGGTAAGTTCCAGGTCCGTCAGGTCCAGCCTGGAAAACAGCCGGTTCGCGGCGCTGGAGGTGTTGAGCACCACGCGGCGGTCGGCGCTCCGCCGGTCCAGCAGCAGGTTCGTCAGCAGAAATGGGGCCAGATGATTGACCTGCAGCGTCTTTTCAAGGCCGTCGGGGGTGGTTTCGCGTGGTCCCATCACGCCTCCGGCATTGTTCATCAGGATGTCGATGCGCCCGTAGGTCTCCAAAGACGCAGCGAGGGCGCGAACATCGTCCAGCCGCGTGAAATCCGCCAGATGGTAGGGCGCCCTCAGCTCGGCAGCCAGTACCCGGGTCTTTTGAGGCGACCGTCCAACCAGCACGACGTGTTCCCCGCTGCGGACCAGCTGGCGCGCTGCCTGCGCACCGATGCCGTCGCTGGCGCCGGTAATGACGATGGTTCGGCCTGACATACGGGCCATCCTTGCATGGCCGGAGGTGGCGGTGGCCGCGTCCTGAAAGTGCGGCCGCGCTGGCGGGCACAACCCGTATCATCGCTGTTATGTCGCCTGAGTTGCCGCCGCTGGACTTGCCCTATGTCACCGAGTTCCTGCTGCGGTTGCTCAGTACCCCCAGCCCCACAGGCTTCACCGAAGGTGCCGTTCGGCTGATCGAAGACGAGCTGCGCCAGCTGGGGGTGACCGCCACCCGGACCAAGAAGGGGGCGCTGACCTGGGAGTTGCCTGGGACACAGCCTGACGCGCGGCATGTCAGTTTCAGCGGCCACGTGGACACGCTGGGGGCGATGGTCCGCGGCATCAAGGCCAATGGCCGCCTGGGCCTGTGGATGCTGGGCGGTTTCGACTGGACCACCATCGAGGGTGAGTACGTGCAGGTGCACACCCAGAGCGGGCGGGTGGTGACCGGCACGGTGGTCAACACCAAGCAGAGCACCCACGTGCACGGCCCGGCCCTGCGTGAGCTCAAGCGCGAGCAGGCCGTAATGGAAGTGCGTCTCGACGAGCAGGTCTTCAGTGCCCACGACACCCTGGCGCTGGGTGTGGGCATCGGGGACTACGTGAGCTTCGACCCGCGTGCGGTGCTGACTCCGGCCGGCTACTTGAAAAGCCGCCACCTGGACAACAAGGCGGCCGTGGCGCTGTTCCTGGGGGTGACCCGCGCACTGCTGGCCCAGCCGGCTCTGTGCACTGTGGCCTTCCACGTGACCACCTATGAGGAGGTCGGTCATGGTGCGGCCACCGGCATTCCGGCCCACACCGACGAGCTGATCGCGGTGGACATGGCTGTCATCGGCGACGGCCAGACCGGCAGCGAACACCACGTGACCCTGTGTGTGGCGGACGGCGGCGGCCCCTATGACCACGGCCTGAGCAACCGCCTGCGCAAGGTCGCCCGCGACGCCAGTATTGACTTGCGCACCGATATCTACACCTTCTACGCCAGCGACGGCACCGCCGCGTGGCGGGCCGGGGGAGACTACCCGGTGGCGCTGATCGGCCCCGGGGTGGACGCCAGCCACGCCTATGAGCGTATGCACACGGACTCGCTGAAAGCCACCGCTGCTCTGATGCTGGCGTACCTGAACAGCTGAACGAGTGGGCGCAGGACGCAGCAGGCCAGGGGTTTTCCCGGGGCTGCCTCTCTCAGGCTTCCGGGAAATCTGCTAAGGCGCCAGTGCGGCTACTCCTGACCTGCCGCTGACCTGGGCCGCACATGCGCCTGACGTCCCCCGCCCAGAGTCGGGAGGATGAAACTCACATGTGTGCGTCTAACGGCCCTGCTGGCCCTGGCCCTGAGCTCCGCGCAGGCGGCGACCCTGGTGGGATATGCCGAACTGAAAGCCGACACCTTCGCGGCCGGACCGGCCAGTGGCGCCTGGAACGCCGGGCTGCGCGGGGAAGCCCGCTTTCCGTCGCAGCCGGTGCAGGGCTTTTCTGGTGTGCAGCGGGACCCCTCGGGTCAGGGCTTCCTGTTCCTGAGTGACAACGGCTTCGGCGCCCGGAACAATTCGGCCGACTATCTGTTGCGGCTGCACCGTGTGGCCCTGACACCAGCCACCACTGCCAGGCGGGCCGGACAGGTCAGCGTGGGCAGCTTTATCGAACTGCGCGATCCCGACCGCAAGGTGCCGTGGCAGATCGTGAACGAGGCCAGCCCCGAGCGGCGGCTGACCGGCGCCGACTTCGACGTGGAGGGCTTTGCCATTGCGCCGGACGGGACCCTGTGGGTGGGCGACGAGTTCGGGCCCTACCTGCTGCACTTCTCGGCGGATGGCCGGCTGCTTGAAGCGCCCATCGGCACCCCCAATCTTGCCGGCCTGCCCACCCTGCGCGGGCAAAGTCCCGTGGTGGTCGCCCACCGGGGCAGCTCCGGCACCCGCCCCGAGCACACCCTGGAAGCCTACCGGATCGCCATTGAGGCCGGCGCAGACTTTATCGAGCCGGACCTGGTGGTCACCAGAGACGGCGTGCTGGTCGCCCGCCACGAACCGGTGATCGCGGTGCTGTCGGCAGACGGCAGGGTGACGGAGGCCACCGCCGACGTCGCCACGCGGCCTGAATTCAAGGACCGGGCGCGCGTCAAGAAGCTCGACGGCAAGGACGTGTACGGCTACTGGGCCGAGGATTTCACCCTGGCTGAACTCAAGACGCTGCGCGCCGTGGAGCGCCTGCCGCAGCTGCGGGGCCGGGCCTATGACGGCCGCTTCGAGATTCCCACGCTGGCGGAGATCATCGCGCTGGTCCGCGACGTCGAGGCGCGCACCGGCCGCAAGGTGGGCCTCTATCCCGAGACCAAGCACCCCACCTTCGTCACCCAGGCTGCCGGAATGAACATCAGCCAGCTGCTGATCGATACCCTCAAAAAGGAGAACTTCACCGACCCGGCGCGGGTATTTATCCAGTCGTTCGAGGTGGGCAACCTGAAGGAGCTCAGGACCCGGATCATGCCGGCTGCCGGGGTAAACCTGCCGCTGGTGCAGCTGATCAGTAGCCCCGACGAGGCTCCCTACGACTGGACAGCCGCAGGCGACAAACGCACCTACGGCGCCCTGACCTCCGACGTGGCCCTGAAGGAGATCGCAGGGTACGCGGCAGGAGTCGGCCCGTATAAGCGCTGGATCATCGATGACCAGGGGCGCACCACCGACTTCGTGTCGCGGGCGCACGATGCCGGGCTGCTGGTGCACCCCTGGACCTTCCGCAACGAGCCGACCTACCTGCTGCCGGACTATCAGAATGACCCGGAGGCCGAGATGCGTCAGGCGCTGCGTGCTGGCGTAGACGGCTTTTTTACCGACTTTCCCGCCACTGGTGCCCGGGTGGTGGGTCAGTACACGGTCCCCGAGGTCCGCAGCCCCCAGCATCATGCCTATGCGCAGGGTGTGAGCAGCGGCGCCGCGAACCTGCCCGGCAGCGGCGGCTTCGAGGGCCTGAACCTCAGCCCCGATGGACAGGGCCTGTACGCTCTGCTGGAAAAGACCGTCGCGGGGGACCTGCCCGGTCAGCTGCGGCTGATGCGCTTTGACCTGGGCCGCCGCCAGTGGACCCTGGCCGGCCGCTATGCGCTGGAACCGGCCGGGGAGGCCATCGGCGACCTCGCACCCGTCAACGACCACGAATATCTGGTGCTGGAGCGGGACAATGCCAGCGGCGAGGCGGCGAAACACAAGCGGGTCTATCTGTTCAACCTGCGCGAGAAGAACCCGGACGGCACCTTCAAAAAGACCCTGATCGCGGACCTGATGAACCTCCGCGACCCCCAGAAGCTGGCCCCAAGCACCACCGGCGGCGTGTTCTCCTTTCCCTACGTGACCATCGAGAACCTGCTGGTGCTGGACGCCCGGACCATCCTGGTGGCCAACGACAACAATTTCCCGGCCACGGGTGGGAGGGGACGCGAGGTCAGGGACGTCAGCGAGTTCCTGTGGATCGGGCTCGACGCGCCGCTGAAGTTCGCAGCAGGTGCAGGGCACCGCTCTGCTGTGCGGAAGTGAAGGGCTGGCCCCCATGCCCGCATAAGGGGCAGCGACGGGCCGCCCTGTCTGCTTCAGTCTTCCGGCATCCCTTCCTGCGCGGCCTGCCACGCCGCGTAGGAGACCCGGTCGATCTGGAACGTGTCGCGGGTGTGGGCGTAGGTGCCGCGTCCGCCCATGCGGCCCACCAAGTCCAGCGCCGCCGTATCCACATAAAAGCGCGCGGCGTCCTGCACAGCGTCCGACCGCAGCGTCAGCCCCAGCACCTCTCCCAGGATGATGCGGGTGCGGCCGATCAGCACCGTCTGGACCTCACGGCATTCCAGGGCGGCAGGTGCGCCCCGAACCCTGGGAACCCGCACCTGCACGCCGCTTTCGAGCTGTATGCCCAGCGCCCGGGTCTCGTCCATGCCGGGCGGAAAATCCGTGGCCGTGGCGTTCATCAGCCCGGCCTGGGCGGCGCTGACGAGGTTAACCGTGAATTCACCGCCGGCGCCGATGTTGCGCGCGGTGTCCTTGGGTCCTCCCTCGGGGCGGTCTCCGGGCGCAAAGGCCACCACCGGCGGGTCTGATCCCATCAGACCGAAAAAGGAATAGGGCGCCAGATTCACGTGTCCGTCGGCTCCCAGCGTGCCTACCCAGGCAATCGGGCGCGGCACCACCGTGGAGATCAGCAGCTTGTAGCGGTCGGCGGCCTTCAGGGCTGTCAGGTCGAAGTGCCGGGTGGGCGGCGTTTCCTCAGGGGTGAGCGGCAGGGCAGACACGGCCCAGCCTAACGCTCTAGCATGACTGCCATGAAAGGGCCCTACCGCGAGGCGTACGCGACCCTGTCCCGGATCGCGGCAGAACTGGAGACCGGCGAGGCGGACCTGGACCGCGTGCTGCCGCTGCTGGAGGAAGCCCGGGAGGCCTACGCGGTATGCCGTGACCGCATCGAGGCCGTCCGGGCGGTGCTGGCTGGCGAGTGGGCCGAGGTCCGGGACCATTCGGGCTCAGCGGAAGACCCGGAAGCGGACGAGGATGAAGCTGACGATGACCTGTACTGAAAAAGTACGAAGCAGAGTGGTCTGCCGCATGTCTTCCTGATCGGGCGCGTATTCTGACCGCATGAGTGACGCCGACCGTCCCGGCAGCCCTGTTCCCGCCGTGCCAGGGACCCCACCGCGCACCGAAGGGCCACCTCCTATCAATCCTGCCGTTTACCGGCTGGTCGTGGGGGTTATGAATCTGCCGGTGCTGCTCAGCGGCATGCATCTGGAAGTGCACGGCACCGAGCATGTGCCGCCCCCCGGTACACCCCTGGTCATCGCCTCCAACCACCGTTCGGCGCTGGACCCCTTTCTGGTCGCGCGTGCGCTGCCGCCAGGACGGTTCGTGCAGTTCATGGCCAAGCAGGAACTGTTTCTGCCGGTTATCGGGGCCATTATCCGCGCCGGGGGCAGCTTCCCAGTGGACCGCAGCAGCAACGACGTGCAGGCCATCCGCACCGCGCTGCGCATCCTGGCGGCCAACGGCACAGTGGGCATTTTTCCGGAAGGCACACGCGGCGGCAGTGGCGGCGAACTGCACGGCGGCGTCGCCCTGATTGCCGCCAAGGGCCGCGCCCCGATCCTGCCCGCTGGAATCAGCCGGAGCGGCAAACGCTGGGTGATCCGCTTCGGGTCGCCCATTTCGCCCAAGGGCGGCATCAAGGCCGTCACGCGGGAACTGGGCACCGTGCTCGCGGAGTTGGCCCGTCCGGTCTGAGAATTGCAGGCAAGGGGTATACTCGGGGGTGACGGATGCCCGGGGAAGCGGGTGAAGACCCAGCGGGTCCATTCCTGCACTGTCGCGCAACGGTAAACGCTGGCCACTTCGGGCTGGCGCAGAGTCCGAACACCGGCGTCGTTCGTGTCTTTCGGGTGTGGCCTGTGTGGGTCTCCCGGCGGGCACGTGGCTTAACCTCCCGCGGAAGGAGGGACCGCCCCCGCCGCTTCATGCGCGGCCCGGACGCGTCCATAAGTTCCGCCCCCGATCCGGGGCGGTTTTTTCTGCGGGCGGCCTTCCCTTCTGGAGGACCCCCATGAATAAAGTGCTGATCCTGACCCTGAGTGGCCTCGCCCTGTCGTCCCAGGCGGCCGCCACCCGGTACCCCCTGACCCTGACTGACGACCTGAACCGCAAGGTCACCATCGGGGCCGAGCCCATGCGCATCGTGAGCGTGCTGCCCAGCACCACCGAAACGCTGTGCGCGCTTGGGGTGTGCAACCGCCTGGTAGGCGTGGACACCTTCAGCGACTACCCGCAGCAGGTCACCCGACTGCCCAAGGTGGGCGGCCTGTACGACCCGAACATTGAGGCCATCGTGGCGCTCAAGCCGGACCTGGTGGTGGTCAGCAAGTACGGCAAGCTGGAAGGTCCGCTGACCCAGGCCGGAATCACAGTGGTTGCTGTGAACCCCGAAACCTACGAGGAAGTGTTCAGCAAGACCCTGACCCTGGGCCGGATCGTCAACCGAGAGGCGGCAGCCAAGGCGCTGGTCACGCAGATGAGGCGTGATATCGCCCGGGTAGAGATCCTGACGAAGAATGCCGTGCGCAAGCCCACCACCTACCTGGAAATTGACCCCACCCCCTACAGTGTGGGTCCCAACTCGTTTATGGGCGTGCTGCTGACCAAGGCTGGCGCGCGCAACATCATTCCGGCCAGCATGGGCGACTTTCCCAAGGTGGACCCGGAATTTATCGTGAAGCAAAACCCGCAGCTGATCCTGGGGACTGGCCTGAAGGACCTGGGCAAGCGTCCGGGCTGGAACAGCATCGCTGCAGTCAGGACCGGGCGGGTCGTGGAGATTCCGGCTGCCCTGAACACCATGCTGGGCCGTCCCGGACCCCGACTGGCCGAGGCCCTGCGTGGACTGGCCCGCATCATTCACCCGCAACTCGTCAAGTAAGCCGGTGAGGGCCGCGGCAATTCAGTCCTCGTCGCGGCTGCGCCTGCTGCCGCGCACCCTGGCGCTGGTGGTGGCGCTGCTGCTGGCGGTGGTGCTCGGCACTGCACTGGGCAGCGTCTCTATTCCTCCGGTGGAGGTGCTGGGCGCGCTGTGGCGTGGGCTGAGTGGGCAGGAGTTGCAGGGCAACGACGTGATCGTGTGGCAGATCCGCCTGCCGCGGGTGGTCATGGCCGTGGTAGTGGGCGCCGCGCTTTCGGTGTGCGGGGGGGCGTTCCAGGGCGTGTTCCGCAACCCGCTGGCCGACCCTTATCTGCTGGGGGTGGCCAGCGGCTCTGCCCTGGGCGCCACCATTGCCATCGTGGCGGGCTGGCCGCGCACGACCATTCCGCTGGTGGCCCTGGCCCTGGCTCTGCTGGCGGTCAGTGTCACGCTGACTCTGGCGCGCGAGGGCCGGCGCTTTCCCCCTACCCGGCTGATTCTGGCCGGCGTGGTGGTGGGCAGCGTGCTGAGCGCCACCACCACCTTCCTGATCCTGCGCGGCGAGGACCGTGCCCGGCAGGTGCTGGCCTACACCCTGGGGGACCTGGGCTTCAGCGGCTGGCGCGACGTGGCGACCGTGCTGCCCTACGCTGCGGTGGGCTGCGGCGTGCTGCTGCTGCTGTCCAGAGCGCTGGACACCCTGCAGCTTGGTGACCTGACGGCCCGCAGCCTGGGCGTGCCGGTCGAGCGGCTGCGTCTGCTGGTGGTGGTCGCGGCCAGCGTGGCCACCGCCGGAGCGGTGGCGTATGTCGGGATCATCGGCTTCGTGGGCCTGATCGTGCCGCACGTGGTCCGGCTGGCCTGGGGCGCGGGGCACCGTGTCCTGCTGCCGGTCTCGGCCCTGATGGGCGCGGTGCTGCTGGTGCTGGCCGATCTGCTGGCCCGCACCAGCATCCTGTCGCAGGTCGGCATCGTGACCACGCTGCTGGGCGGGCCGTTTTTCCTGTACCTGCTGCGCCGGGGCCAGCATGACTAGCAGCCACCTGCTGCAGGCAGTGAACCTGCATGTGCGCGCCGGCAGCTTCCCGGCGGTGCGGGGGGTCAGCGCAGACTTCAAGCCTGGGCAATTCACGGCTGTCATCGGGCCTAATGGTGCGGGCAAAAGTACCCTGCTGCGGGCCCTGCTAGGCCTCAGCACTCCCGATTCCGGAGAGGTGCGGCTGGATGGCCAGCCGCTGCGTCACTGGACCCGTGCCGAGCGGTCAGCGGCCCTGGCCTATCTGGCGCAGGGGGAGGCCATTCCTGAAAGCGCCCGCGTGCGTGATGTGGTGGCCCTGGGGCGCGGAACCGGCAGCTGGAAATGGGGCCTGGTTCCCACCCGCCCCTGGACGGAGAAGGACGAGGAGGCCGTACTGGGTGCTCTGAACCGCACCGACACCCGCCGCTTTGAGCACCGCAAGGTGTCCGAGCTCTCCGGTGGGGAACGCCAGCGGGTCAGTCTGGCGCGTGCGCTGGCGGCCCATCCCCGGTATCTGCTGCTCGATGAACCCACCAACCACCTGGACCTGGCTTATGCCCTGGACGTGATCCGCTATGTTCGCTGTGAAGTCGCGGGCGGACTGGGGGTCGTCGCGGTGCTGCACGATCTGAACCTCGCTGCCCGCGCCGACCGGCTGGTGCTGCTGCATCTGGGACAGGTGCTGGCTGCCGGCCGGCCCGACGAGGTGCTGACCCCAGAGCACCTGCAAGTGGTGTATGGCGTGCGCGTCACCGTGACCCGCTCTGCCGGCCGTCTGGTCGTTATTCCTGAAGACTGAGACTCACAGAAGCTGGACTGCTCATCTCTGGGACTCTCCAGGCAAGCCCACTCATATCCCCGATCTTCCGAGGAGTTTTCTGTATGCCCCCGAAGTACTATCCCACCCGTGGTCACCTGCTGGTCTGTCAGGGAAATAGCTGTCAGGCAAGAGGATCTTCGCTGCTGTATCAGGCACTGTGGAAACACCTGGAGCGCGAGGCCCTGTCGTACTACAAGCAGGGCGGCAGTGTACGCCTGACTACCAGCGGCTGCCTGGGCGCGTGCAGCTACGGCCCGACCCTGTGCGTGTATCGCCAGCGCCCTGAAGGGCTGGAGGAAGGCTGGTACGCCGCCATGGAATTTCCGCTGGCCAGCCGGATTGCTCAGGCGGTCCACGAGGACGCGCCGCTCCCGGTTGAACACCGGTACGGCCCGGCACTGATCGCCGGGCCTGAAGCAGACTGATCCCGGTCCTGGCGCCTCAGCCGCGCACGACTTCCAGAATCTTGTCGCCGTACTTGCGCAGCCGCTCCGGGCCCATGCCCTTGACGGCCCTGAGGTCCGCCTCAGTGTAGGGAATACGCCGGGCGATCTCGGCCAGGGTGGCGTTGCTGGCAATGATGAAGCGGCTGATCTCCTGACGTTTGGCCTCAGCATTGCGCCATTCACGCAGCCGCGCGTAGACGGCGGCCTGTTCGTCGGTCAGGTCGGCGCTGGGATCTTCCTTGCCCTTGGGCAGGTCCGGAGCCAGCAGGGTGGCGGGTGAGGCTGGTTCAGCAATGTCGGCCTCAACTGCGGTGGCCTCAACCGTAGCTGCCGGGCCGGTGGTCCCTGAAGCGTCACCGTCATCCGTGCCGCTGTCCGCAGTGCCTGGCGCCGGTTCCTGGGGCGCGGTGTCGTTCTGGTCGCCGGACATTTCGTCGGCGGCGGCCAGATGCTCCGGCTGGTGCAGCACGTCCGGCAGCACCGGCAGGTTGGGGGCGTCGGGTCCCGAGCTCACCGGAGTCGGCAGTGTCACCTGCGGGTGCGGAGGCTGACCACTGAACACGATTTCAGGCTCCCAGGTTTCCTCGGCTGCCGGGAACGTCACGGCCGGCTGGACAGGAGCCGTGTCGGCTGCGGCCTGCGGGGCTTCGAAGGTGAAGCGCTCGGGCTCGGCAGGCCTGTCGGGCCCCGCCTGGGACGGCTGGTCCCCGCGTGAGAAGCGGCCAGGGCGGTCTCCACCACGCCGGAATGCGTCGCGTCGTCCTCCATCACGACCCCCGTCGCGGCGGCCCTCAAAGCGGTGGTCGCGGCGGTCCTCGCGGCGGCCTTCGTCCCGGCGCGTCACATCACGCCGCTGGTCATCCCGGCGCCCGTCGTCCCGGCGGCCCTCCTCGGCACGGGCGACTTCCGGGTGGGCCGGCTCACGCTGTTCGGGCTGGCGGAATTCTGCCGCCCCGTGCAGCAGGGCCAGGGCAACCTCAGCTTCCTGAAGTCCGGGAGTGAGCAGCACACCGCCCGGAACGCTGCGGGCGGCTGCCAGCACACCCCCCAGAGCCTGCGGGGTGTCGGAGGCGGCGTCGGGTGCCAGCAGCAGAGCGGTGGGACCGGCTCCCTGTACCGCGCCGCCCAGGCGCTCGGAGAGGGTCGCGGTGGTGCGCGCCGCGCGGGCCAGCCGCAGCGGCAGGGTGGCCACGTCTCGCAGGACCAGCGCCACACTCAGGTCGCTGGGCGGGGCGCCGACTGCCTCGGGGGCGCGGCCCGTGCCGAACAGCACGGCCAGTGGGGCGTCCGCGTGGCCGCTGAGCGTGACACTGTCGCGGTACACCACCAGATCGGCTCCGGCTGTAAACCAGCTGCTTCCGGGCGCCAGGGTCGCGTCGACCACGACCCTGACACCCGCCCGGCGGGCACGCTCCAGGGTCTCGGCGTCTGGTTCGAGCAGCCACACTGCGCGGGCGCCGCGCCACTCGGCGTCCAGGCCCGCCACAGCCAGTCCGGCCCCAGCCAGCGCTTCACGGTTCGCGCGCACCCGGGAATCCACCCGCAGGGTTCCGCCACCCAGAAGGCTGGCCAGCTGCCGCGACAGGGCCTCTTCACCGGAGAGCAGCAGGCCCCAGTCCGCACCTTCCAGGGCCGCGAGAGCCCCGGTCAGGCGCGCGTGCGGGTCACCCCGCTCGGCGTGCAGGAGCACCAGGCGTGCGTCGGGTCGGGTCGAGCGGGAATCGGTCATCCTCCTATTTTGCCGCATGAGGCCCCTGGCTGGTCCGGGAACCGCGCGCCGGCCCCTGGCGTATACCCCGGTATGCGAACAATTGCCCTGACGGCCCTTCTTCTTTCCGCCCCTGCCGTTGCTCAGGGAAATGCGCCGGCCACGGTACCGGTCAGTACGGTGCCGGCCAGTACGCCGGCCGCCATGGGCACCGGGCTCCGGATCACCGCGCCGGTCGGTACGACGGTGGAGTTGCAGATCACGACCGAGTCCCGCATGAGCATGGGGAAAGTGGAGGTCACGGCCGTGCCGGGGCGGCAGGTACCGGCAGCAAAACTGCAGGCCATGCAGCAGGAGATGAGCCGCGGCATGGGCCAGACAAATGTGCCAGCCATAGCCGGCAAGCTGTTCGTAAGGGTGGCGGCCCGGGCCGCGGACGGCTCGGTCACTCTGCTGACCAGCATGATCCAGAGCATTCCCGGCGAAAAGGCTCCACTGACCCTGCGCATGACGCAGCAGGTCGCGCCCAGCGGCATCGTCACCAGCCTGAGCATGGACTCGGACCACCCCATGATGAAGGCCATGCTGGCTGGATTCACCTCCGAAAAGCTCAGGCAGTTCGCCAGCCAGAGTGGAGCGGACCACACCGGAATTTACGGCCGGCCGCTGGTCAAGGGCGCCGTGCATACGCAGACGGCGACCGTGGACCTACAGGAGATCATGAGCGCGGTTCTGCAGGGTATCGCCGGCCAGGACCCCGAGGTGGCCGCTGCACTGCGTGACATCAAGACCAGTCCCCTGAAAACGACGACGACGACCACCTACGCGGGGGTCAATGCGCAGGGCCTGCACACCTTCACGGTCTCGGGCCGGTCCGACGGCTACCGGATGAGCCTGGGCGGGAAGGGTGGGATGCCAGCCATGACCATGGAACTGGTCAATGTTCAGACCTCGGGCAGCAGCGCCTACCGCCCGGACGGACTGCCGGGCCCCATGACCCAGCAGTCCAGCATGCAGATGGTCATGACCATGCAGATGGACGACGTGATCTTGAAAATGCCCATGACGATGACGCAGACCGTCACTGCCCGCCCACGCTGACCGGGCGGAGGGGCAACTGTTCTCCTGATCCACAGGAACCAGCAGCACAGCCCCGGCATTACAAACGCCCCTCGCCTTTCACGCCATGCTGAGGAGCACGGAGGTTGCAGCTTATGGCGCGGATTACGCGGTACAGCAAGTTCGAGGGGGAACTGGATCAGCTCGAAAGCAGTGAGCTGATGCAGATGATTCAGGAAGCGCTGCTGGGGCAGGGCATGAACGACCCCTACGACCCCGACCCCAACGCGCGCCCCAGCATGGATGATCTGTTCGACGCGATTCTGGAGGCGCTGGCCGAGCGCAACATGATCCCCGAAGACCAGCTGCTTGAGGCCATGCAGTCGGATGACGTGCGTGAGACCCAGCTGGGCCAGCAGATTCAGCGCCTGATGGACAGGTTGCAGCAGGACGGGTTTATCCGCAAGGAATTTGACGACGCTGACGGTCAGGGGGGTGCTGGTGAGGGCGGCGAGGCCACTTTCCAGCTGACCGACAAGAGCATCGACTTCCTGGGGTACAAGAGCCTGCGCGACCTGATGGGCGGCCTGGGCCGCAGCAGTGCTGGTGCCCACGACACCCGTGAGTACGCCTCGGGCGTCGAGATGAGCGGAGAGCTCAAAAGCTACGAGTTCGGGGACACCATGAACCTGGACACCACCGCCACGCTGGGCAACGTGATTTCCAAGGGTTTCGATCAGCTGGAGGAATCGGACCTGGTGATCCGGCAGGCCGAGTACAACTCCTCGGCAGCGACCGTGGTCATGCTGGATTGCTCGCACTCCATGATCCTGTACGGCGAGGACCGCTTCACCCCGGCCAAGCAGGTGGCCCTGGCCCTGGCGCACCTGATTCGCACGCAGTACCCTGGCGACACCCTGAAATTCGTGCTGTTTCACGACAGTGCCGAGGAAGTGCCGGTGGGTAAGCTGGCACAGGCGCAGATCGGCCCGTACCACACCAATACGGCCGGTGGCCTGAGGCTGGCGCAGCAGCTCCTGAAGCGCGAGAACAAGGACATGAAGCAGATCGTGATGATCACCGACGGCAAACCCTCGGCCCTCACGCTGCCGGATGGGCGCATCTACAAGAACGCCTATGGCCTGGACCCCTACGTGCTTGGTGCCACCCTGCGCGAGGTCGCCAACTGCCGTCGCAGCGGAATTCAGGTCAACACCTTCATGCTGGCGCGCGACCCGGAACTGGTGGGTTTCGTGCGCCGTGTCTCGGAGATGACCCGTGGCAAGGCCTACTTCACCACGCCGCAGAACATCGGCCAGTACGTGCTGATGGACTTTGTGACCAACAAGACCAAGATGGTGAACTAGCGGCAGCAGGGAAGGGGAGGCGCACTGGTGCGCCTCCCCTTCTTTATGCCTGCCCTGCTCAGCCCATCTTGACGTACATCGGCGGCTTGATGCCGATCATGCGGGCCATCATCCAGACCTGTCCCTTGTGGTGGGCCTCGTGACTGACCATGGCGTCAAGCAACGCTGCTGCCGGCATCTCGCGGCCCCCGAAGGCGACCACACGGCGTCCCAGATCGTCTGGGCTCATAGCGCGGATGGCGCTGGCGACCTGCTCGCCGGTGGTTTCCAGACGGCCCCGGGCCTCCTGCAGTGTGGCGCTGCCCGCCACAGCACCCGGCGTTTCGCCGGCAACCATGGACAGCAGGCGCTGACAGCTGCCCGACAGGTGGTCAGCCAGACCGATAAAGGTCATGCCGCCCTCCCAGGCGCTGAAGGTGCCCTGATCCTCGGGCAACTGGGCGTACAGGTCCATCAGGGCGCCGCGGTGCATCAGGAAGTTGCGGGCGTAGATCTCGGCAGGATTCATGGTCATGCTGTCAGCATAGTCCTCTGGCCGGCTGATTTATGGAGGAGAGACCGGTCGCCTGCGCAGTTCGTCGCGGATTTCGGCCAGCAGTTTCTCCTCGTTGCTGGGCTCAGTGGCAGCTGGCTTCTCTTCCTGTTTGAAGCGTTCCATCAGGCGGTTGACGGGTGTGATCACAAAAAAGTAGATCACGGCGCCGGTGATCATAAAATTCACCAGGGCCGTGAGAAAGAGACCGTATTTAAAGACGCTGCCGTTGATGACGAAGCTGAGCCTGTCAAAGTTCGGAATCCCGCCGAAGATGCCGATGACCGGCATAATGACGCCGTCTGTAAAGGACTTGACCACGCCGTTGAAGGCCGCGCCGATAATGACGCCCACCGCGAGGTCAATCAGGTTGCCGCGCATCAGGAATTTCTGAAACCCACTCAGCATGTCCCGGAGTGTTCCACCCCAGGAAACACGGTGCAACCGTTGGCCGCGCCGTGCTCTGACAGGAACTTCGAGAACCGCTGCGGCCTGGGCTCAGGCCTGCCCGCGCTGCTCCTTGACGGCGTGGGCACTCATGCCCCACTGGTGCCCGCTGGTGTCCACGCCCTGCAGGATCACTCGGCCCAGTTCGCCCAGCGTGGCGCCGCCGGCGCGCACGTCCATCCGGAATTCATTTCGCAACTCGGTCAGGCTGGTGTCGTCCAGCATCAGCTCGGTGCCGTAACGCAGGGTGGTCGGCGGCACGATCAGCAGGTCCGCCTCTCCGGGTTTGACTGCGTGGCGAAAGCAGCGGCCAGTCAGCAGGCCGGCCACAGTCGTGACCTTGCCGAAGGTCCTGTTTTCCACAGCGCGGACCTCCAGCGTCAGGCCCTCAATGGCGCGCAGGGGTTCCACGGCGCGGTCCAGGGACTCGGCAAACAGCAGCCCCGTGCTCAGGATCACCTTGCGCGGTTGGGGCAGGGAAGCGGGGAGCTCCGGCAGGCCCTCGGTCAGGAAGTCGCGGATCATGCCCACGCCGTTTTCCAGCATGGGAAAGCCCTCGTACTCTTCCTCGGTCGGCAGCGGTTCACCGGCCAGCAGGTACAGCTCGTCACTGGGAAACACGAAGCGGGTGCCGCGTTCGGCCAGAAACTGCCGGCGCCAGACGTTGAGGCGCCTGAGGGTGTCCTGCGCTTCCTCGCGGGTGAAGGTACGCACGTCCGGCAGGTTGGTGCGGTGCCCGGTCAGGCCGATGGGTACCACCGCCGCCGAGATCACGTTGGGGCGGCTCGAGAGGTACTCGACCGTGTCATCCAGATGCTCGCGGTCGTTGCGCCCCGGCACCAGCACGATCTGGGTGTACAGGTCGATGCTCTCCAGGCGCTCGATCATGCCGCGGATCTGCACGGCCTGAGGGTCTTTGACCTTCAGTTTCCACCACTTCATCATGTCCTGGCGCAGGTCCTGATTGGCGGTGTGCACCGACACGTACAGCGGGGAGAGGTTCTCGTCCAGAATCCGGTTGATGTCCCCCTCGGTCAGGTTGGTCAGGGTGACGAAGGAGCCGTACAGGAATGACAGACGGTAGTCGTCGTCCATGATGTACAGGCTCTTGCGAAAGCCCCGCGGCATCTGGTGCACGTAGCAGAAGTCGCACTTGTTGGCACACTTCTTGATGCCGTCGAACAGCACTTCCTCGAACTCCAGCCCGGGGTCTTCCCACTCCACCGTGAAGGTAAAGGTGTCGTCCAGACTGGGCGGCGCGCTGAGCAGCAGGCGGTGGTGGTCCTGCGCGGTGCCGGGCACGCCGGTCATCACGCGGGGGGCCTCGTGGGGCCGGGCGATCTCCAGGGTAGCCTGTCCCTGGGTCAGCAGATGACGGTAGGCCAGCACGTCCGTCACGGCCTGACCGTTAACGCGCAGCAGCACGTCCCCCGGACGCACACCCGCCCGCTCGGCCGGGCTGCCGGTTTCCACGGCCTTGATCGGCGCAGGATAGGTCTGGTCGTGTAGTGCTTCGGCTGCCGTCATGTCATCTCACCCCTTTTCGGGACGACTCTGCAGGCCCCGAACAAACGTAACACTCTACCGGGCAGCGTCACGCCAGGATGTGACGTGTGTCGCGGTTGCGCGGCTGGCAGCAAAAGGGACCACGAGCAGGTGTCGTGGCCCGGGGCAGCTGAAATTTCAGGACGAGGGAATCTGGCGCAGCAGGTTGACGGTCTCGATCATGGCCAGGGTCGCTTCAGCTCCTTTGTTGCCGGCCTTAATCCCTGCCCGGTTCAGGGCCTGCTCGACCGTGTCGGTGGTCAGCACGCCAAAGGCGACCGGCACACCGGTGTGCAGCGAGGTGTTCAGGATGCCGTTGGCCGCGCCGCCCGCCACGAAATCGTAGTGGTCGGTGTCGCCCTTGATCACAGCCCCCAGGCAGATGATGGCGTCATAGCGGCCCGACTCGGCCAGTTTGCGGGCGATCAGCGGAACCTCGTAGGCGCCGGGGGAAAGATAGTGGTCCAGGTTCTCGCTTCGGCCACCATGCTGCACAAAGGCGAGCTCGGCGCCTTCGACCAGCCGGTCCACGATCAGGTGGTTCCAGCGGGTCGAGATGATGGCGAATTTCAGGTCGGTGGCCAGCAGATGGGCTTCGATTCGGTTCATGGGAAACTCCGGGATGGGGAAGCAGGTGCTTTCGGGAAACTCAGGCAGCGGTCAGCCGGGGACCGTGGAGCTGTCACGGTCCCCGGCTGCTGCTTAGTCGCCGCTGCCGTCGGTGCCGATGTGCCCGAGACGGGTGGCCTTGGTGCTGAGATAGGCGTCGTTGTGGACGTTGCGGCCCGCATGCAGTGGTACGCGCTCGATGACCTCCAGCCCAAAGCCTCCCAGAGAGTGCAGCTTGCGCGGATTGTTGGTCAGCACGCGCAGGCGCCGCGCACCCAGGAGGTGCAGCATCTGCGCGCCGATCCCGAAGTCCCGGGCGTCGGCGGGGAACCCCAGCTGCAGGTTGGCGTCCACCGTGTCGGCTCCGCCGTCCTGCAGGTGGTAGGCGCGGATCTTGTTGAGCAGGCCGATGCCACGTCCCTCCTGACGCAGGTAGACCAGCACCCCACGGCCTTCCTCGGCGATGGCCTGCATGGCTGCGTCACGCTGGGGGCCGCAGTCGCAGCGCAGCGAGTGAAAGCCGTCGCCGGTCAGGCACTCGCTGTGTACCCGCACCAGCAGAGGCTCCGGCGTGACCTCTCCCATCACCAGAGCAACGTGCTCGGCACCACTCAGGGAGTCCTGGAAGCCCAGGATGCGGAACTGGCCATATTCGGTAGGCAAATCTGCCTCGGCCACCAGCTGCATAAAGGGATCGTGCTCCATGCGGTAGGCGATCAGCGCCTCGATGCTGCCCACCTTCAGGCTGTGTTTCTCGGCAAACTCCAGTAGTTCGGGTAGGCGGCTCATCTCGCCGGAGTCGTTCATGATCTCGCAGATCACGCCAGCCGGGGCGTACCCGGCCAGCCGCGCCAGATCACAGCCGGCCTCGGTGTGACCGGCCCGGCGCAGCACCCCACCCGGACGCGCCACCAGCGGAAAGATATGCCCGGGGCGGCGGAACTCTTCGGGGCGGGCGTCCGGGTTGACCAGCGCGGCAATGGTCGCGGCGCGGTCAAAGGCGCTGATGCCGGTGGAGTTGGTCACGTGATCCACACTGACCGTGAAGGCCGTGCCGTTGGGGTCGCTGCCCTGACCGAAGCTGCCGGCACCGACCATGGGAGCCAGGTTCAGGGCCGTGGCCCGCTCGGGTGGGAGGGTCACGCAGATCAGCCCGCGGCCCTCGCGCGCCATGAAGTTGACCCATTCGGGCGTGGCGGCCTCGGCCGGCATCAGCAGGTCGCCTTCGTTCTCGCGGCTCTCGTCGTCCACCACGACCACCGGGCGTCCGGCGCGCAATTCAGCCAGCAGTTCAGGAATGGAAGCCAGGGTCATGCGCCCACCTCCGCCGTGCCCTGCGCGTCCGGCTTCCAGTCGCGCATGCGCAACAGCCGTTCCAGGTATTTGGCCATCTGGTCGGCCTCCAGGTTCACCTTCGTGCCCACCTTCCAGGTGTGCAGGGAAGTCACAGCCAGCGTGTGCGGCACCAGCCACAGGGTGAACTCGTCGGCGCGCAGGTCGGCGCGGCTGCCGGCCGGACCGCCCACGTCCACCACCGTCAGGCTCACGCCGTCCACCGTCACGCTGCCCTTGGGCACCAGGAAACGGGCCAGCTCAGCCGGGGCCTGCACCGTCATGGTGTAGGCCCCGGGCTGGGCGTCGATCTGCAGAATTTCTCCCACGCCGTCCACATGGCCGCTGACCACGTGACCACCAAAGCGCGCGCCGGCCGTCATGGCGCGCTCCAGGTTCACCACGTCCCCCTCCTGCCAGTGGGGGGCGGTTTTGGCCAGGGTCTCGTGGCTCAGGTCCACGGTAAAGCCGGTCCCGTCCCACTCTGTGACGGTCAAGCAGGTTCCGTTCACTGCGATGCTCTCGCCCAGGGCCACGTCGTTCCACATCTGTGCGGGCGCTACGGTAACGGTCAGATTGCCTTCCTGTTCGGTGGCGCGCGTCACGCGGCCCACCTGCTCGATTATTCCGGTAAACATCAGTTGGCTCCTCCCGCGTTCAGGCGGGGAATGTCGTTCAGCAGGCCCCGGACCAGGAGATCCGCGCCCAGAGGTTCGAAGGTGACGTCGCGCAGGACCTGAGCCTCACGCATGGGCCGCAGCGGCCCTGTCAGCGGATTCAGACCAGCGCCCAGCAGCTTGGGAGCCACAAAGGCGCGTACTTCGTCCACCAGCCCGGCGTTCAGCAGGCTGCCGGCCAGGGTGGGGCCGCCCTCGACGAACAGCGTTGAGAAATTCAGGCGGCCCAGTTCGGTCAGGGCCTCACGGGGTTGCGCGGCATAGATCACCTGGGCTCCGGCCGCCTCATGCGTGCTCAGGTCCATCCCGGGCGCCGTGACGACCACGGTACCGGGACGGATCACTCGCGCGCTGGCCGACGTGCGGCCCTGACCGTCGAAGACCACCGGGCGCGGGTCGCGGCCACCCTCCACGCCGCGGGTGGTCAGCAGCGGGTCGTCGGTCGTGACCGTTCCGCTGCCGACCGCAATTCCGTCTACCTCGTTGCGCCACGCCATGACCCGGGCACGCGAGGCCAGGCCGGTGACCAGACCGTTGGCCTCACTCCGGCCGCTGGTGTCCAGCGCGGCCACCTTGCCGTCCAGGGTCATGGCGTATTTGTAGATCACCCAGGGGCGCCCCCGCATCACCAGGCTGCGGAAGCCCGCCTGCTGGTGCACGGCCTGTTCTTCAGCCACGCCCACGGTCACGTCGATTCCCGCCGCACGCAGGCGCGAGGCCCCCTGACCCCCCACGCGGGGGTTGGGGTCCAGGGCCGCGATGACCACCCGGGCCACGCCAGCGGCGATCAGCGCGTCTACGCAGGGGGGCGTCCGGCCAAAATGGCTGCACGGTTCCAGGGTCACGTAGGCAGTTGCGCCGCGTGCCTGCTCGCCCGCCTCCCGCAGCGCAAAGACCTCTGCGTGCGGCTCGCCCGCCCTGGGGTGAAAGCCGCGGCCCATCACCTGCCCGCCCTGCACGATCACGCACCCTACCGGGGGGTTGGGCGTGGTACGGCCCACGCCGCGTGCGGCCTCACTGAGGGCCAGTCTCATGTATTCCGCGTCAGGCGGATGCTCTGTATACATACTTCGACGTCGCCCGCCGGGGTGGCAGGCAGAACGTGTCCTCCTTCTCTCATCCGGACTGAGCTGATCAGCAAACGCCTGGGTGGCCGGAGGCGCAGGGACGGCCCTTCGCCTGTCTTGCCGTATTCCACGCGTCTCTGGTCGCAGCGTCACCGTCGGCCCCGGAATCTCACCGGGTCGGGCCCACGCGTGGTGCGGTTTGCGCGGGCTTCGCGGGCTGAGGTGAGTGTGGACATGGGTTTAGGCATGTTCCAAAGGCACCATCACCGCCGGTGGGGAATCTCACCCCGCCCCGAAGGAAGCTGGCCCCCCGCGTCACGGCGGGCCGCAAGCAGATTAGTGCATCTGAAGCCAGGCAACGGCGGACTTGTTCAGGTTCCGGGGACTATTCCAGCAGAGCCGCCAGCCCACGGGAGGCCACGTCGCGTACGCTGAACGACAGAAGCGACGTCAGTTCAGTGATCTCCGGATTGACCTCGATGACCACGCCGCCGCTGCGCAGGGTCTCGAAAGCCAGGCCGGCGGCCGGATACACCACGCCGCTGGTGCCCACGACCAGCGCCACCTCGGCACTGGCAAAAGCCTCTGCTGCCGTTTCCAGGGCATCTTCAGGCAGGAACTCACCGAACCACACAATGTTGGGACGCATGCGGTGACCGTTGGGAGACACAGGGGGCGTTTCCAGCGTGTCCGGGTCGGGCAGCGCAAATACCTCTCCGGTGACCTCATCCCGGGCACTGAGCAGGTTGCCGTGCAGTTCCACCAGCCGACGGCTGCCGGCGCGGGCGTGCAGGCCGTCCACATTCTGGGTGGCCAGCAGAAACCCTTCCCCTTTGAGCTCTTCAAGCTGGGCCAGCAGGCGGTGAGCACCGTTGGGCTCGGCCCGCAGCACGTCGCGGTAGCGTCCGGCGTACCACTCCCAGACGGTGTCTGGATCCTGCCGGTAGGCGTCCGGGCTGGCCAGGTCCTCGGGGCGAAAGCGCGCCCAGTGGCCGGTCTGGGCATCGCGGAAGGTGGGAATACCGCTCTCGGCACTCACGCCGGCTCCGGTCAGCACGGCGACACGCCGGGCGGCGCGCAGGGCGGATCGGGCGGCTTCAAGGTTCATGGCGCCAGGGTAACAGTCTGGCCCATCAGGGAAAGGTGAGGAATTCCGGTGGGACGGCCTCTGTCAGCCAGACGCCATTGTCGCTCCGGTAAAAGCTGTGTCCGGCGTCGTGCATGGTTCCCGACTGCACTGTCAGGATTACCGGGGTACCGCGCCGGGCGCCGACCTGCCGGGCCGTTTCCGGGTCGCGCGACAGGTGCACGTGATGGCGCTGCATAGGCCGCAGTCCCTCCCGGCGGATGGCGTCCAGTGCGGCGGGATGGGTGCCGTGGTACAGCCTCGCCGGCGGCACCGCCAGCGGCAGGCGCAGGTCCACCTCGACGCTGTGGCCCTGGTTGGCGCGGATGCGCTCGCCATCCAGCGTGAAGCGCTGCTTGTTGTTGGTCGCCACCACCCGCTCAACCTGCTCCCGGGTGACCTTCAGGTGCGCCAGCACCGGCGCAAGTGGCGCCCAGCCTCCCGGTTCCAGGGTCAATCCGGCCTTCTGCGGGGCGTGGCGCAGCAGGTACGACAGCCGGCGCGAGAGCTGCTCGTCGTTCATGGCGTGTCCTGAGGGGACGGCCGTTTACAGCCGCCGCGCAAAATAGTCCGCCATCAGCCGGTAGCTGCGGGTCTTGCCGGCAATGTCACCCGCGCCGTGCCCCTCGTCGTCAAACTCCACGTACTCGAAGTCCTGCCCCTCCTGCCGGCCCTGGGCCAGCAGCGCGTCGCGGAAGCCGCGCGCCTGGTTGATCGGGCACCGCGGGTCGTTGGTGCCGTGCATCATGAACATGTGGGCCTTGAGCTGGGCTGCGTGGGTCACGGCGCTGCGGTCACGCCACAGCTCGGCGTTCTCCTCGGGGTCACCCATCATGGTGCGGAAGTAGTAGCCCAGCTGAGGCATCACCCGGCTGTTGTCCTCGTGCAACTGGCGCAGGTCGCTGATGCCCACGATGGGAACGCTGACCTTGAAGAGGTCCGGTTTCTTCACCGCCGCGAGGTAGCTCATGTAGCCACCGAAGCTGCCCCCGAAAATGCCCAGCCGCGCCGGGTCCACCTCAGGTAAGGTCCCCAGGTACTCGGCCCCCGCCGCCACGTCCTCCAGATCACGCCCGCCCCAGTCGCGCAGGTTGGCGTCGCGCCACGCCACGCCGTACCCGGTGCTGCCGCGAATGTTGGGCGAGAGCACCACGTAGCCCCTGTCGGCCAGGAACTGCGCCTGGGCGTCGAAGCCCCGGAAGAACTGCGCGGTCGGTCCGCCGTGCACGTGAACCAGCGCCGGGAGTTTCTGCCCGGGTGCAGCGTCATGCGGCCGGTACAGGATGGCCGGAACCTCCAGGCCGTCGGTGGTGGGGTAGCGGACGTACTCGCCAGCCACGAAGTCGGCCGGGTCGAGCTCACCGTAATCGGCCGGAATCAGCACGTCGTAGCGATCGTGCTCCAGGTCATAAAGCAGCACCTCCGAACGGGTCGTGGTGGTCGTGAACTGCAGCAGCAGCTTCGTGCCGCCCAGCGCGAAGTCTGTGCCGGCGGCAACGCCCGCGGGCAGCTTCAGCGTGCGCTCGTGTCCGGTCCGGGTGTCGTACAGCACCGGCGTCAGGGTGCTGTCTACGTTGCGCAGGGCACTCAGCCAGCGGCCGTCCGGCGAGAAGCGGCCGGGCATTTCCTCGATCCGGTCATTCTCGGAAGTCAGCCACTGGACCTCTCCGGTGTCCACGGTCAGCAGGCCCACGCGCCCGCTGCCGCTCGCGTCGCTGCTGACTGCCACGCGCTGGCCGTCGGGATGCCAGTGGCCCACACTGTCACGGCTGCCCTCCCGCACGCGGAAGATGCGGCGCAGGCCGCTGCCGTCGGCGTTCAGCACATAGCCGTCGGTGTTGCGCAGGTCAGGGCTCTCGTTGGTGGTCAGGGTCAGGCGCGTGCCGTCGGGACTGAACGCCGACGCCATGGTGGTGTTCGGTTGCTGCGTCAGTGCCGTCCAGGCCGAGTCTTCAGGTGCCGCCGGGTCATAGACATGCACGTTCATCATGCCGCCGCGTGTGCTGTTCACCAGCAGGCGCCCGTCCGGATGGACATCCACTGCGTAGTCCATGCTCTGGGGATCGTGCTGCAGTGCCCGCACTTGTCCGGAGGCTACGTCCAGCTCAAAGAGGGCCTGACGCTCATTGCCGTTCTCGTCGCGGCTGAAGTACAGGTGGGTGTCGTCGTGCCCCCACACGAAGCCCGACCGCACCGCTTTGGGCGCTTCGCCATTGGTCAGCTGACGACTCTCGCCGCTGCGCAGGTCCTGGACATACAGCTCAAACCGCCCAGTCCAGTCGGCGTAGAAAGCGACGTGGTTCCCGGCGTGCGACACCTGGAGGGCCGTCACGGTGGGCAGGGCGGCCAGCGCTTCGAGCGGAATACGTTCTGTCATGCCGCAGTCTAGGAGAAGGGCGGTGGGGCGCGCCTCATGGAAATGGCGGATACGTCAGGACCGTCCAGGGGGCTACCTGAATCCGCCGCCCCTTTCAGTTGAACGGCATCTGCAGGCGCTGTAGGGCCAGATCTGTCCTACGCTGGGGCGCCGCCACCTTTCTTGCTGCGCGCCCCCTCAGCCCAGATGTAGCGCGCGGCCAGAGTGCGGTACGGCGCCCACCGGGCCAGCACCTCCGCGGCCGGCTGGTCAGGGTGGCGCCTTTCCAGATGCTGGCGCAGGGCAAGGTCCCCCATGCTGAACACGTTGGGCCGCGCCAGCGCGAACATCAGGAACATCTCCACCGTCCAGCGCCCGATGCCGGGCAGCGGCACCAGCTCGCGGATAATTTCCTCGTCCGGCAGACTGCTCAGATGACCAAAGTCCACCTCTCCGCTGTGGGCTGCCTGTGCTATGGCCTGAATGGTCCGCACCTTGGCCCAGGACAGGCCCACGGCGCGCAGGTCATCCCCGGTGGTTGCCAGAATACTGGGTGCGCTGAGGTCACCAAGCTGCTCCACAAGCCTGGTATAGATCCGGTCGGCGGCCTTCACGCTCAGCTGCTGGCCGGTCACGTTGCGCACTAGCGTTCCGAAAGGGTCGGGGGTAGGGGAGAACACCGGCAGGTCACCGTTCAGGGCGATCAACTCCGCCATGACCGGCTCGTTGGACAGATGGGCCAGGGCGTCGGCGTGATGGGTCAGCGGAACATCCGGCAGGGTCGGTTCAGACAGCATGATGCCATTCAAGCGCATGGCGGGGCCGGGATGCCTGGGGAAAGGAGCGTATGGAAACGCCGCCAGGGGCCAGGTTGTGTCCGCAAGGCAGGAGGACAGAAGGTCCTTGCTGTGTTCTCTTGGATAGAGAGACCTGCATGAAGACCCTACCTGCCCTGGCTGCCCTCACCTTCCTTTCGTCAGCCCTGGCGACGCCGCTGTCCCTGAAGCAGGTTGTGGTTCAAGGCGGCGGCTACATCCAGGCGACTGGCCCCGACAGCTTTTTAATTACCCATCTGAATTCAGTTCCCTTCGAGTACAGCCTGACGACACGTGGGGTCGCCCTCACGCCTATCCGCGATATCAGGTTGCAGGCGCGCCGCACGACGTTCACTGATCTGGAGCTTTCGCAAGTCGCTAAGGTTTTGGGAACGGTTGCCCGGCAATGCCTGGGCAGTACACCCGGCGACGTGCAGGCCCTCAGTTTATGGCTGAAGGACAACACTGCCGTATCGGGACCAAGAATGCAGGTCATCGGCACACTGAAGGCGGAGTTCTCCCGTCAATTGAACATGAACACTTTCGAGAACCTGTTGACCATCAGCCTCAGCCGCATGCAGGAAGGTGGGCCGAGTCCTTGCACCCACGAGTTTAAGCCAGGGCCTCGTCTCATCTGAACGCCCGGCCGGACCCGGTAGAGGTCGTTCGTACTGGCTTTTCCCATAGTGCTCGGCGAGTACTGTTCCCCCTGGGCGACGTGCCCTAGCGGCCGACCTGACGCGCCCGCTCCACCAGCGTGCGGGTATAGGTGTTGAGCGGAAATTCTTCCATCTCGTCCAGAGAGACCCAGGCCCATTCCTCGATTTCCTCGTTGGGCGTCACGTCGTGCGAGGAAACGCTGGCAAAGTAATCGACCAGCAGCAGGTGTGCGGGGCGCCAGAACTCGTCGCTGAGCACTGCTTCCTGGGTCTGCGCATAGAGCAGGTCTGACACGTCCAGGCCCACTTCCTCGCGCAGTTCCCGCTCTACGGCGTCTACCAGGGTTTCACCGTATTCCACCTTGCCACCAGGAACGCCCCACAGGCCCCGCCACTTGGTGGTCCGCACGATCAGCACCCGCCCGTCCGGCCCCCACACCAGTGCTCCGACACACACCACAGGCCTGTTCATGGGAGACAGGGTAGCGGGCTTCCTGTCCGAGACGGCGTCCTGTTCAGGCCAGGCAGGTAATGGCCCATCATTTCTGTACCAGTTCTCATGCTGCCACGGCCGGGCGCCCGCGTGTATTCACCAGCACCACTCCGGCCACCGCGATCAGTCCGCCCACCACTGACAAGGGTGAAGGCAGCTCGCCCAGCCACAGCCAGGCGATCAGGATGGCCAACACGGGTGAAACGTAGAGGAAGGAACTGGTCACGCCGGCGCCTACCCGCGCCAGCGCGAAGGTCCAGGTCAGGTAGGCCAGCGCCGCTGGAAACAGCCCGATATAGATCACGGCCAGATGCGCGTTCAGTGGCGCACGGGTCAGCCCGGTGCCGAAGCCCGGCAGAAAGATCAGCATGGGAATGGTGCCCAGAATCAGGCTCCAGACTGTGAAGTGCAGCGGGTTCATCCGGGCCAGCAGGGGCTTTTGGAAGACAAAATACACGCTGGTAAACAGCGCCGCCGCCAGGATCAGCAGGGCGCCGCGGGTGAACTCCATGCTCTCGCCGCGCCCCAGCACGATCAGCGCCACTCCCGAGAGGCTGACCAGCGTGCCCAGCCAGCCCAGGCGGTTGAGCCGCTCACCGGAAAAGCGGGTGGCAAGCAGCGCCGTGATCACCGGTCCGGCCGCGATGATCAGGCTCGCGGTGCCGGCGGGCACACTGACCTCGCCGTAGTTGAGGCACACGTGGTACAGCGTGATGCCAAAGAGGCTAAGCCAGCCGATCCGTAGCAGGTCGGGCCAGCTGGGAAGGGGGATGCGTGCCACCACCGCGTAAACCGCCAGCGCGAGGCTGGCCACCAGAAAGCGGTACAGCGTGAGGTGACCGGGCGTGAAGGCCTCCAGACCCGCACGGATGCCAGCGAACGACGACGCCCAGAACACGATGGTGACAAAAATAGCCAGCAGCGACAGGGAATCGAGTCGGCCCACCTGCGGTGGACGGGAAGTCAACGGGCAACGCTCCAGGCGCAGGGGGCCAGCTTCATGGCGGTCAGGTTAGCGTGCAGGAATGGTCTCCGGCAGGCGCAAGCGTAAGCGGGGCCACAAGGCCTCCACATCCGCTCTGCGCTGTCCGCGCCGCAGGATGGCGGGAGTTGTGGCCCCCTATGGACAGATGCGGGGGCCAGTCACAGGAGGCCAGCACATGGGAGAAGGCAATCCCCGCAGCACATCTAATCCCCCCGTTACCCTGGAGACGGACAAGGCAAGTGCCACCTCCAGCCGCGGGGCCAACACCAACCTGGACCCCAATCTGGAAGGTGGGCCGACCACGGCGGCCGATCAGGCTGCCACGCAGGAGATCACCAGCCAGGACGCGCAGCCCGGCGGCATGCCCGACGGCATCCTGAACCAGAGCGATCCGGCCAAGCAGATGGACAACAGCGGCCTGCTGCGTCCCAGCGCCGAGGGGCAGGACGCGGCGATCATGGGCGGCAGTGGCCACGCGCGCAACGAGCACGACGACTGACCTCATTTCCCTTGAGCTGCACGTGGCTGCAGCTGGGGTTTAATTCGGCTTGGCCCAGGCTTCACCCGCTTCATGAGGGCCGCCACCTACACTGACTCACGTAACGGAGGAACCACCATGACAAACAGCAACAGTGGCACGAACGGCACCGCAGGCATGGACCAGACCCGCATGATCAGCGGCGCAGCAGGTGGAGCCCTGCTCCTGATGGGCCTCAAGAAGCGCGGCGTCCTGGGCCTGACCCTGGCCGGTGTGGGCGGATACCTGGCCTACCGCGCTGCCACCGGCCAGGATCCCGTGATGGCCGCAGCCGGCCTGAGCGGCAACGCCACGGCCGCCAAACCTATTTTTGTGGAGCACAGCGTGGTGATCGACCGGCCCGCCCAACTGGTGTACGCCTACTGGCGCAAGCTGGAAAACCTCCCGCAGATCATGAGCCACCTCGAAAGCGTGACTGTGCTCGACGAGAAGCGCAGCCGCTGGGTGGCCAAGGCGCCGCTGGGCACCCACGTCGAGTGGGAAGCCGAGATCGTCAATGACAAGCCCGGCGAGCGTATCGGCTGGCACAGCCTGCCCGGCGCCACCGTGGACAATGCCGGCAGCGTGCAGTTTGAAAGCCTCCCCGGCGGCGGCACCCGCGTGCACGTGGCCCTGAGTTACCGTCCGCCCGCCGGCGCCCTGGGAGCGGCCGTTGCCAAGCTGTTCGGTGAGGAGCCCAGCCAGCAGATCGCCGAGGACCTCCAGAACTTCAAGGCGACCTTCGAGGGCACAAATCCCAAAGTTTGAGGGATAACAAACCTGAATTGCAGCAAAGAGAGGCCCCACACGCGTGTGGGGCCTCTCTTTGATCCAGACAGGAATTACCAGTTGAGGATGTAGTTCGTAAACGGCGCGCCGCTCTTCTCGACCTTCAGTTCGTTGGCGTTGTACAGCGTCCAGCCGGGCTTGAGGTTCATCAGATCCGTACCGCTCTTGCTGCCGGTGCCTTCCTTGCTGTAAATGAAGGCCTTGCCAGTCGAGGCGGTGCGCACCTCGTTGTCGGCGCTGTCATAGCGGTTGTTCCCGTTGGCGTCCACGTAGGCCAGCAGTTCGTAGGCGCCGTTTGCTGGAGATTCGGGAAGGCTCACAGCGTAAGCACGCTTTTCCGGATTGAAGGTAGGGATATTGATCTGGTCGGCCACCGGCGCCTGATAACCGGCCACGGTCATGCCGCGGAAGGCCAGGCGGATCTTGCCAGAGGGCTGGGTGCCGTTAATGTTGCCGGAGACGTCGGCATTGGGAATACCCAGGGTGCTGCAGGACGCCAGTGTCAGGGGCACGATCAGCAGGGAGAGAACTTTTTTCATACGGCCCACCTTAGATGCGCCTCATTTAATCCCGATGAGCTACAGGTCGTGAATCTTACGCGGTCCTCATGAGGCTCCGGACATGTTCTCATCAGCCGGTTCATCTGGGTCTCCGGCCTCGACCACGGTCATGGAGCGCAGCGTCTGACCCTGATGCCAGCCATACTGGGGATCTCGCAGACCCAGTGCAGCCGCCACCGCCTCAGCGGCGCTGCGGTCCGGCTCGCCGTCCAGGCAGAACAGCAGGAATTTGCGGCCACCAGGGGCAATCCGTATAAATAGGTCTTGGCCCAGTTCGAGCTGTTGCGTGCGCTCCAGCCGGGCTGCGCGCTCCTGGGCATAGCGCAGGGCCTGACGGATCGGTACGGTGACCGTGGGATGGCTCATGGGTTTTCTCCGCGCTGGGGGGCCTGCAGGCCCCCCAGCAGCATATCGGCATACTGGTCGGCCACATCGCGCGGCGTCATCTGACCGCCAGGACGGTACCAGGTGTAGGCCCAGTTCACCGCCGACAGGATCAGGTTAGCGGTCATCTTGGGGTCCAGGTCCGCGCGGAACTGGCCCTGTGCTATGCCCTCGGTCACCAGGTCACGGTAGAAGTGATCGATGGTGTCACGCCAGCTGGTCACGCGGGCGTAGGCCTCGGGCGACAGGTGCTTCCACTCGTGGAAAAAGACGGTGGCGCTGTCCATGTTGTCGGCCACCACCCGGATGTGACGGTGCATCGCCTCACGCAGCTTGTCAGCGGCCGGGCGGGGGTCATCGCGCAGGTAAAACAGCGCCGTGTCAAACTGCGACGAGGCCTGATTGACGATCTCGATCAGCAGTTCTTCCTTGCCGCTGATGTGCGCGTACAGGCTGCCCCCCTGCATGCCCAGTTCGCCCGCCAGATCCCGCATGCTGGTGGCGTGATAGCCCCGCTCGGAAAACAGGCGGCTGGCGGAATCGAGAATCTGTTCGCGGCGGGGTTTGCTGGTGTCAGTCATGAGCGGGCTCTGGCCTCGGGCGCCCTGGAGCAGGCTGGAGAAGAGGAGCGCGCCGGGATGGCACGCAGGGTAGCACGATGCCTAACGCTCGTTTGGTGAAGCTGGACGCCTCCGGGCAGCGCTGCGAGCAGGAGTGGTACAACGGACAGCATGACCTCCACGCCTACTCCTCTGCCGGACACGGCTCTGCCCGGCGTGCGCCCGGCTGTGCGCGCCGTACCCGCCTATCCGTTTACCCCAGCTGACGTGCCGATCAAGCTCGACCAGAACGAGAACCCGTACGACTTTCCGGCCGAGCTGAAGGCCGAGGCGGTGCGCCGCATGCTGGAGCGTCCCTGGAACCGGTATCCGGACCTGCACGCCGATACCCTGCGTGCCCGCGTGGCGGCCTACGAGGACTGGGCAGCCGAGGGCGTGGTGCTCACACCCGGCAGCAACGTGCTGATCAAGATCCTGACCGAGCTGGCGGGCATCAACCAGACGGTACTGACGGTCGATCCCACCTTCAGCGTCTATACCCTGGAAGCCTCCCTGCTGGGCGCCAAGCTGGTGCAGGTGCCGCTCAACGAGGACTTTTCGCTGCCTGTCGAAGGGCTTAAAGCTGCCCTGGCCGCGAACCCGCCCGGCGTGTTGTATATCACCCAGCCCCACGCGCCGACCGGATTTGTCGATGGCGCGGACGCTGTGCAGGAACTGGTCGAGGCCGCCCGCGGCTGGGTGGTGGTGGTGGACGAGGCCTACCACGAATACAGCGACACCGACTACCGCACCCTGGTCCGCGCGCATCCCAATGCCCTGAGTCTGCGCACCTTCAGCAAGGCCTGGGGGCTGGCGGGCATCCGCGCCGGCTACGCGCTGACCAGTCCTGCGCTGGCCCAGAACCTCCAGAAGCTGGTCTCCGCCTTCACCATGAACACCCTGACTCAGTGCGCCCTGGAAGTTGCCCTGGAGCAGCCCGCTTACGTGCGTCAGCGCGTGCAGGAAGGCGTGCGCGAGCGCGTGAGGGTCCTGGACGCCCTGCAGGCTCACCCCACCTGTCAGGCGCTGCCCAGCCAGGGCAACTTTTTCCTGCTGCGCACCGCGGACCCGCAAGTAGCTTACGAGACGCTGCTCTCGCATGGCATCGTGATCCGCCGTCAGGACAACCTGCCTGGACTGCGGGGCTGCCTGCGCATTGCCATCGGTACACCGGCCGAGAACGACGCCCTGATCAGGGCCGTGCAGGCCCTGCACTAGGAAGCCATGTCCTGGCCCCAGCGCTTTACCGCCCCGCCGGAGTTTGCCCCGCGCAGCCTGGTTGTGGCGGAATGCACCGCGTGCGGGGCCTGCTGCTCGGCGCCGGACATTCACGCCCTGCAAAAGCCGCTGGGTATCCCGTGTACTCACCTGAGTCCGGAGTGCCTGTGCGCCGTCTATACCGCGCGCCCGGCCGTGTGCCGCAACTACCAGCCCGACTGGGTGTGCGGAGAGGTGGCGCCGCTTCCGACCCTTTCGGCCCGGATACGGCGCTTTCTGGAAATCTACGGTCTAGAAGATGAGTTCCGGGCCACGGAGCGCGCTTCTGAAAGAGCAAGCTGAACGCAGCGCCAAAAATAAGCCCCCGGCTGATACGCCGGGGGTTTTGATGTCAAAGATAGCTCCAGCCGCTCAGTCGTCAGCCGCGGCGCCCTCCCTGCGGGGCACCTCCGGGTTTTCCACGAACTCGGTGGGATCGTACTGGTCAAAGCCGATTTCCTTCTCGTAGTCCTGAATCTTGACGTGCAGGCGCCGCACGTCGCCCTCGACCATGCCGTAGTCGAAGGTGTCCCAGATGGCGGTGGTCTTGAAATTGCCGCCGTCGAAATCCGGGACCTCGCGGGTCTTGCGGATGCCTTCCTCCAGGGCCTTGCGGCTCTCGATGCCCAGATTGCGGAAGGCCACCTGCATTACGTCGCGCTGGAATTCACGGGGCCCATAGACACCAGCGCGGTAGACCGTCTCGAAGAACGCCTCCCAGTCCGGCACGAGATTCGCGGCCGGCATGGAGAACTGCGCGATCACATTCTTGATCGCATTCAGCGTCGCCTCGGGGTAGTAGTAAAGGTACATCCGCACTCCTTCCAGGAAGAAGTTGTAGTGCGCGGCCTCGTCCACCGCAATGATCTGGGACACCCGCGCCAGGACCGGGTCCTCCACGCCGCGCAGATGCGGCTTGTCACTTTTGCCCTGCGCAATTTTCATCATGTTCAGGTAGTTGAGCTGCGTGGCGCGTTCCTGAAACACGGTGTAGACCAGATTGTGGATGGCGTCGGGGAAGGGCAGTTCCCAGGTCTGGGACTTGAGGCGCTCCTTGTACTCGGCTATCCACTGGGGGCTGCGCTGGCCACTGAACAGCACGGCGTTTTCCCAGGTGTCGGCGTGCTTTTCCTCTTCGCTGCCCCACCTGAGCTGGAAGTGGCTGCGGCCGTGGCTGCGCCGGACCAGGTGCACCAGGTGACTGGTGAAGTCCGGGGCGTACTGCTCCACGGCGAAAAAGCCCTGAATCACCGTGATGACATCAGGCGGGAGGTTCTGGTTCATCTGGCGCCAGTCGAAGCTGCGGTCAGGGTTCCAGTTGCGGGTTTCCTGGCTGCGGGCAGTGTACCAGCGGTACAGGCCCAGGAAGCCTCGCTCGATCAGGCGGTCTTTCTCGGCGTTGCTCAGCAGGCCGGGCAACGTCCGGGAACGCTCCAGCATGTCGGGGGGCAGAATGTCGGCCATCAGGACTTCCTCCTTACGCGGTTGTGAACCGGGAGAGACTCCAGCCTACGCGCGATTACAGAGCATTCCGATGAATCTGGACTCAGTGCATGTTCATGCCGGAATGCTGACCAGTACTCGGTCAGCGGCAGGTCTGGTCATCTGGAAACAGCGCAGAGCATCGTTTCCGGGCCCAGACCATGGTGCTGTCCAGGTAGCATCGGCACCCGTGGATCATGGCCGGAGGGCTGGAGGTCGGGAACCCGTGAATCCGGTTGATCTCCTGTACTGGACCCGGCCAGGTTACGGTCGGCTGGCTGAGACACAGGGATCTTTTCCAGGGGGCATAGCCGCTAGACTGGGTCGCATGAGTTTGCTCGGTCAGCCTGCCCCGGACTTCACACTGCCTTCCTCGACGGGTGAGAACATCACGTTGGGCAGTTACCGTGGACACAAGCATGTGGTACTGGTGTTTTATCCCCTGGATTTCAGCCCGGTGTGCAGCATGCAGCTGCCGGAATATTCTGGCCGTCAGGACGATTTTGCCGATGCCGGCGCCGTCATTCTGGGCATTAACCGTGACAGCGTGCATGCCCACAAGGCCTGGGCTGCCGATTACGGCATTGAGGTGCCCCTGCTGGCCGACATGAAGCTGGACGTGGCCCGGCAATACGGTGTGGCTATCGACGAGCGCGGAATCAGTGGCCGGGCCGTCTTCCTGATCGACCGGGACGGTGTGGTCCGCTTTGAGCACGTGGAGGCTAAGCCCAGCGAATACACCATCCGCCCCGAAGTGGTGCTGGGCAAGATCAACGAACTCCAGGGCAGCCGGGTCCCGACCTGACCTTTACAGCGTAGTCGGGTCCACCAGCAGGGCGTCATCGCTTTCAAACGCCTCGGCGTAGCGCACCCGCGCCAGGGTACCCCAGTACATCAGGCGCGCGCGGCGCCGCTCGATCACTTCCGGCGTGACGGTTTCCGAGATGACCTGTCCCGAGAACTGGCTTTTGTGGGCCCGGATGGCCTCCTCCCACACTGGCAGTACCTCCTCGACATCTATCAGCACGCTGGCCTGAATGTCGGCGTTGCCCTGATACAGCAGTACCCGTCCGACCCGGTGCGGCGCGCCTGCCACGTCGGCCTTGCGTAGTCCGGCCAGATGCACCGCCCGCTTGGCCAGGTGATAGGCCCCGAAATGGTCGGGATGCCGATCGCGGTGGTGAGGCACTACCAGAACCCGGGGCCGCACCGCGCGCAGAACCTCAGCCAGGGCGCGGGCTTCGGCGGGGCTGTCCAGCAGGCCGCCGTCCGGTAGCCCCAGCTGGCCGCGCCAGCTCAACCCCATGACCTGCGCGGCAGCCACGCATTCGGCCATACGAACTGTTGCCGAGCCCAGGGTGCCGCCCTCACCCCTGGAAAGCTCTAGAATGCCTACCGCGTGTCCGGCACGGCTCAGGCGGATCAGGGTGCCGCCTGCTCCGATCTCTGCGTCGTCCGGATGCGGCGCGAGACATAACCACTCCAGCGGACCTGCCGTGCCGTACACCGTCTCAAAACTCATGGTGCAGAGCATAGGACCGATTCGCGGTGAAAAGCTCAGAGAGGTATCGGCTTGTGCTGGGAGCCGCCGCCAGGACGTCAAGCAAGGAAACAGGCTGAAGTAGAATCCGCGCCTCCTTACCTTGACACCCCTGGGGCCGCTCCTTATACTTTGCAAGCCTGTTGACGCATGGCAAAAACCAGCCAGTGTAGCTCAGTGGTAGAGCAGCTGATTCGTAATCAGCAGGTCGTCGGTTCAAGTCCGACCCCTGGCTCCAGAAAAAAGCCCCCGCCCAGCGCGGGGTTTTTTGTTTGATGCTTGGGGAACGATGTTCTAAAAGAAATTTCCCCTTCGCACTTTTTTGTAAGCACGAATGACCTGAAAGCCTCCTGCCTCACGGGTTCGTTTTACCGCTGGTCTGTCTGAAATGATGTCCATATTTTTTTAGATTCGGGCAATTTAGAATTTTTGCTGCTCGTAACTTTATGGATCAATCTGTCTGCTTCTCGATAATCTCTTGGGAAGATTCCCAGTTGCGCAATTCGCTATTTGGCCCCAGGATATACAAATACATAGGATAATATCGATGGCGACGCTATATTATTTGGGCAAAATAGTGTACAATAATTGTATGTTGATTTTGAATGGCAAATATCATGTGCAACAAAATAAGCGGCTGACAATTCTGGCAGAAGCAGGGCATCTGCCCAAGGGAACCCTGCAGTCGGACATTGACGCCCTCCACGACGACTGCCAGACGCACGGGCGGTGCGACGTTCAGGTCAATACCCAGCACGGCCTGATGCACGGGACACTGGTGGAGAAGAAGCCTCTGAAGTTCAGTCTGTGGCAGTTTGAAGGCCACCTGTCGTTTCCTGCCCGGGGCTGAAGGACAGTCCGGCCAGAGATCACTGAGTTGGGCCCCTCTTGATAGAAATATAGCCTGCAGCCTTCGGGCTGCTTTTTTGCTTCACGCAGGCTGGTGCGATCAGCTGTCGCCTTCAGGCGATGTGAACGCTGCAAGAGAGCGGACTCGGGATGGCCTGATACGGATTTCGGATGATCTGTTCCGCCCCCTGCGTCATGCCTCGGTGTCCCCACTCCTCTCCGTCACCGTTTTTCCTGCTCCCTTCGGTCAGATGAATCAGTTATGGGACAACCGATTCACCGGAATCCATATGACAGGCACAAGTTCAGCGCTTCGTCCAAAGGTTCTACAGCCGTCGACAGTGTATCGGTGTGCCGGGCCATTCAGCCTTCGTTTGAGGCAGAGCTTCTGATGATCGGCTGGCCTCAGTACGCCAGACCACCGCGTTTGAACATAAATCCCATCTTCTTGAATACCAGCATCACGGTCCGGCCGTCTGCTTTGAAGGTGATCGAGGAATTCAGGGGCCCGGATTTCGTGGAGATGCAACTCGCGTCGACCTGATAGGTTTTGCCCTTTTAAAACGTCGGAAAGCTCTTGACGGTCCCCCGGGGGTTGATGACGCCATTGGTCAGTACCGTGAACTCTCCAAGTTTCCTGGAGCCTTCGGCGAAACGCACCGCCACACCCTGACATGGCGTTGGTTCGTCCATCATGATCATCAGCTGATTAAGCTGCACAGAAGCCGACAATCCTGTTGACATACTTGCCAGTCCCAGGACCGCGAGCCAGCGCCGGCGCTTCGATTTGTGCATAGCTTACAGTTTCCGGGTCCGGCCCAGACAGAGTTCTGACACAGCGCTGCGGAGCAGTGGAGTTGTCTACCCTAACCCGGTCACGCTGCTGATTATTTTTACGGCCCGGGGGCTCCGAATGACGTCGGCATGGCAGCAAAAAAGCCCCGCAGGAAACGGGGCTCTTTGGATGCACTGTATAAGAGCCATTTGGAAGCACAGGTGTAGATCAGGAGGGCAGAGACTCAGGGAGGGCACTGGGCAGATCTCCAGTCCAGCGCAAAGGCGCGGCATGAAGCTGCCGGCGGGTGCGTTCTTCATTCCAGGCGTGAAAAATCAGAATGTCCTCGCCGGCGAGCCGGGTCACGCTGGCATGGCCGGGGCCGGTCAGGTGCCCGGCTGTCCGCAGCACGTTGGCGCCAGGTACCGGCTCGGTCCAGGGGCCCAGCGGATGATCGGCCGTGGCGTGCCCCACTCCATAGCTCTCGTTGGTCCAGGCTCCGCCCGAGTACAGCAGGTGGTAACGGCCGTTGCGGTACAGCACGAAGGGTCCTTCCAGGGTATGCCAGTCGTACACGGCGCCGTACATGGTACGGGCCCGCTGATACACCTGCCAGTCACCGCTGGCCCGCAGGATCGTCTGCGTCTCGCCCAGGCGGGTCATGTCGTGCAGCGGAGCGGCCGACAGCAGGGTGCCGGGGCGGTCTCCAGTCAGGTCATCGCGGGCATAGAACAGCCACCACGACCCGTCCGGAGCCTGAAAGGGGTGGGGGTCGATGGCAAAGGGCTCGTCCGGCGTCAGGTTCAGTCCCTGATCCACGAAGGGGCCCAGGGGATCGGTGGCGGTCGCCACCCGCAGATGATGCCCCGCGTCCCCGTGGCCTACCGAGTAGTACATGTACAGCGTATCGCCGGACCGTGCGACCTCAGGAGCCCAGTAATCCTGGCGCTCAGGACTGAGCGGCTCCAGCACGCCGCCGTGTGATGTCCAGGTCTGGAGGTCAGGTGAGGACAGCACCTCAAAGGCCCTCACGCCTTCCTGACCGTGCAAACCGGTGCCGTAAGCGTAGTACATGCCGCCGAACTCCAGAACAAAAGGGTCGGCGAAGTCCCCGGAGTACAAGGGATGCTGGGGGAGGGTACCGCGCGTGGTCGAATCACTCATCGCAGGAACCTTGCACAGGTCACAGAGGGCTGCCTGCCTGAACCGCCAACGCCACGTGTCATGGCGTGGGCGCCCGCTGGGGTGCCAGTGAGGGGGCAGCGACCTTTACCTTGCCCCCCGCGAAGGTGATGGGGGACAGGTGCAGACTGCGGTAACCCACCGCGTCCCCGATGCGCGCCTCGTCCCAGGCGTGATAGGCCAGCCACGTGCGTCCTGCGCCGTCCTGAACAATGGTCTGATGCCCGGGGCCGGCGACCTTGCCCTTGCTGACCAGAATGGGATTTTCCGGCGCCTTGCGGTAGGGGCCAGTGATCCGCTTCGCCGTGGCGTAGCCGACCGAATAGAGCGTGCTGTCAAACGGCCCGGCCGAGTACAGCAGGTAATACACGCCCCCGGCGCGGTGCAGGGACGGGGCCTCGATAACATTGCCCTCCCACAATTCGAAGTTCTGGATTAGCGAGGTGGCTTTGCCGGTCAGGCGCAGGCCGTCGCTGCTCATCTGCTGGATGTAGATGTTGGTCGCCTGGTTGCAGCAGTTCCCGTCGTTTTTCCAGAGCAGGTACCACTTCCCATCAGCATCCAGAAACGGGTTGGCATCGATACTGCCGCCTTCGCCGAGCTGGCAGACCAGGGGCTTGCTGGACGCGTCACGGAAGGGCCCGGCCGGTGACGTGGCACTGGCCGCGCCGATGCACTGACGTCCACTGTCAGCGTGCTGCGCGGTGTAATACAGCACGTACTTCTTGCCGACCTTAGCGACTTCCGGCGCCCACGTGCGCCCGCCCGCCGCCCAGGTGGGCAGGATGGGCATGGCATCCCCAGCCCGTTCCCACTGCAACAGGTTGCGGCTGGTCGCGTGCGGCACGTTGGCATTGGCGGTGTTGGTGGCGTAGGCGTGGTAGGTCTTGCCCACGCGCAGAATGTGTGGGTCAGGGAAGTTCTCGTCGATCACCGGGTTGCGGAAGGTGGCGGTGCGGGTGGCCGGGGACGCTGCGGGCCGGGCTGCGGGAGTGGGCCCGCCACCGCCAGCCAGGGTGGCCGAATCGGTGAGCAGGGCGCTGAGGGCCAGGGTCAGGGCCAGGCGCGGGGCCGAAAGAAACTGGGCCATGGTTACTCCTTGAGACCGGTGGTGGACAGACCGGCTTCCAGATATCGCTGGGCGATCAGGTAGGCGACCAGCACCGGAACGGCCGCGAGCGTGGTGGCGGCCATGAGCTTGCCGTATTCGGTGACGTAGCGCTGCGAGAAGGTGGTGATGCCGACCGGCAGCGTCATCTTGTCTACCTCGGTCACAGTAAACAGCGGCCACAGGAAGTTGTTCCACGAGCCCATGAACGAAAAGACCGCCAGCGTGATCAGCGAGGGAATGCTCAGTGGCAGAATGATGCGCCACAGAATCTGGAAACTGTTGGCACCGTCCAGACGGGCCGCTTCCTCCAGCTCACGGGGAATGGCGACAAAGAACTGACGCAGCAGAAACACGCCGAACACCCCGCTGATACCGGGCCAGATCAGCGCGTGGTAGCTGTTGATCCAGTTGAACTCCAGCATCATGATGTAGTGCGGAATCAGGGTCACGATGCCTGGGATCATCAGGCTCGACAGGATGAACCAGAACCACGCGTTGCGTCCCGGGAAACTCATGCGGGCCAGCGGGTATGCGGTCAGCGCGCACAGCAGCACATGACCGACCGTGAAGGTAAACGCCACGAACAGCGAGTTCCAGGTCCAGCGCAGGATGTTCCCGTCCGGGGAGGTCAGAACCTCCTTGTAGTTTTCCAGTGTGGGGTTCTTCGGCCACCACTGCACCGGTGAGGCAATGGCATCGGCCTCGAACTTCAGTGAGGTCGTGAGCATCCAGTACAGCGGGGCCAGGAACAGCACCGACAGCACACACAGAAGCAGGAAACGGCCCAGGTCGCGCGGCACCCGGCGGCGCTGGTAGGTGGCAGGGGTGGAAGTCTGAACGGTCATTTCTGCTCCCCGGCCTGTACGTCGCGCGCCATGATGCGGAACTGGGCGGCCGTCAGCACCAGCATGAACAGCCCGAATACGAAGCCCATGGCCGCGGCGCTGGAGTACTGCGAGTTGGTGAAGGCCTCTTCAGTGATGTACTGCGTCACGCTCTGGGTGCTGCGGCTGGGTCCACCGTTGGTGATGACCAGCGACTGGCCGAACAGCTGGAACGAGGCCAGCGCGGTCGTGACGGTCACGAACAGCGTAATCGGCCCCAGCATGGGCCAGGTGATGTACCGGAACTGCTGCCCGGACGTGGCGCCGTCGAGCGACGCGGCCTCGTACAGGCTCTGGGACACGTTGCTCAGCGCGGCCAGATACAGCGTCATATTGAAGCCCACGGTCCACCACACGGTCCCCACCACGATGGGAATCCAGGCCAGGCCCTCGGTGGACAACCAGGGGATCGGCCCGGCGCCGGTCATCAGGGCGCGCGCGGCATTGACCAGACCGATCTGGTTGTCGAACATCCAGCGCCACAGGATGCCCATCACCGAAACGGTCAGGATGCCGGGCATGAAAAAGACGGCCCGGAAAAAAGCCCGCCCGAAGATCGGGCGGTGCAGCAGGACAGCCAGCCCAAGAGAAGAGGCCACCAGCAGCGGCACCGTGACCACCGTAAAGAAGGCCGTGTTGATCAGGGTGCGCCAGAAAAATTCGAACTGTGGAGAGCCCGGGGTAAACAGGTTGCGGAAATACTCCGAGCCCACAAACGCCTGGGTCTCGGCCAGCAGATCCCAGCGGTGCGTGGCGATATAGATGCCGTAGCCCACCGGATAGACCGTGAAGACGAAGAACAGCAGAGCGTGCGGCAGCAGATACAGGTACGGTTCCAGATTAAGCCGGGGGCGCGGTGCAGGCGCCTGCGCGGTGGTGGTCTTACCTGGGGCTTGCGTGATGGTCATAGGTGGGGCACCTCGCGCGTCATGCCGGAAAAAACCGAAGGAAACTGAAATAAAGAGGAGCGGCCCGGCGTTCAGACCACGCCGGGGCGGAGGTCGGAAGCTCGGGCCGCTTGCCCCTCCGGGCCGCGGTTACCTGAAGTTCTTGCGGGCCTGCTCAATCTGCTTGTTGGACTCGCGGACCCCGTCGTTCAGGGCCTGCGAAACCGACTTCTTGCCCAGATAGGCCGCTTCCCAGGCCTGGTCGAAGGGCGCCATGACCTGGCCGACCCAGGGGTAGCCGCTGGTGGCATACACGCTGTTCAGGCGGTCAAAGATGCCGCTGATGGGCGCCTTGGCAAACTGCGTGTTCCTGGCCACGGCGGCCTGGGTGGGCAGGCTGCCAGTGCTGGTCCAGGTCAGGTTCTGTGCAGGCTGGGCCATCCAGGACATGAAGGCCAGGGCGGCGCGGCGCTTGTTGGCGTCATAGCCGGCGCGCTGCTTGGGCAGCGTCAGGTGGCTTGAACCGCCCCAGGCTGCGTCACGGACCGTGCCACCGATGCGCGGCATGAAGGTCACGCCGAAGTTCATCTTCTGCTTCTCAAAGCGGTCGAGATACCACTGGCCGCTGGGGAACATGCAGACCTTGCCCTGGCTGAAGGCCGCGAGCTCGGCTTCCTCGGTGCTGTTGGGGCGCGCCACGCGGTGCTTCTGGACCAGGTCCACCAGGAACTGCACGGCACTGACCGCCTGCGGCGTGTTGAAGGCAGCATTCTGGTTCTTGTCGACCATGGCTCCGCCGTTTTGCAGGATGGCGGCGTAGGCGGCGCGGGCGCCCACCCAGTTGTTGTAGAGGCTGACGCCCCAGGTATCCAGGTTCTTGGGATCAAATCCGGCCTGCGTGGCGTTCTTGCCGCTCTTATCCACGGTGCACAACTGCGCGGCCCGCAGGAACTCTTCGCGGGTGCGGGGAGGCTTGTTGGGATCAAGCCCGACCTTCTTCATCAGGTCCTTGTTGTAGAACATGGCGTAGGCCACGCTGGAAATCGGCAGGCCATAGGACTGGCCCTTGTAGTCGGCGGTCTGGAACAGCGGACCGAAGAAGCGGGTCTTGTCGATGCCTGCCGCCTTCATTTCGGCGGCGGTCAGCGGGGACACAGCGCCACGTGCAATAAAGCCGGTGATCTGGTCCTCGTTGATGACAACGACGTCAGCCGCGCGGCCCGAGGCCACCAGCGAGGGCAGCTGCTGCCAGGTGGTGCCCCAGGGCTGGGCCTGGGCGCGGACCTGAATATTGGGGTGGGTATCGTTGAACTTCTTGACCAGCGCTTCCATGACGGGCCGGTCAGGACCGGTAAAACCGTGAAGAAAGGTCAGGGCGACCTTGGGACCAGTGTAGGTCTGAGCCTCAGCCATGCCGAGGGTCAGAGAGGCCAGAAGTACGGTGGATGCCAGAAAAGACTTACGTGACATAGAAAACCTCCTGCGAAGAGCATTGATCACCCGGTCCATACAGCTGTTGGGGCAACTATAGATCGGAAGAAAGCGATGGACCTGCTGTGCTCATTGTTCGTTCAGAGACAGCCTACACCCGCACACGACAGCGTCAACCGGACCCGCACTACAGTTCGACCACGAAATTCTCACATTCTGATCTCGGTACAGCCTCCGGAAACGTATTGGTGTGGACAGCCGCTGTTCTCTGTATATATGAACAACTGTTCATATATACTGTGGCCATGCCATCTCGTGTGGAGCCGGGTGCCACGGAACTGTCCTACTTCGTGGAGGGCATGGACTGTGCCTCCTGCGTGCAGAAGGTGGAGCGCATGGTGGAGCGGCTGCCCGGCACCGCGGAGGTTAGAACCAGTTTTGCCCGGCAGAGCCTGCAGTTGCAGCTTGACGAGTCGCGCACGCCGCGTGGCACGCTGGAAGCCAGCCTGCGTTCGCTGGGGTACCAGCCCTCGGTTCTGAAGCCGGCCATGCCTGCCCAGCCTGGGATGGTGCACGATCATGGGCAGCCCCGCGAACCGCACAATCCAGATGCCGACCTGCACCGTGCCGCGGTGGCATCCAGCCCGGCGTGGTATGCCACCGGACAGGGCCGCGTCGTCGCGACGGCGGGTCTGCTGCTGCTGCTGGCCTGGGGGGTGGGGTTCGTGGCCCCGGCCTGGGGCACCGCTGGGTACATCGCCGCAACCCTGCTGGGGGTCTGGCCGCTGCTGCGCCGGGCCGTGGCCAGCGCGCACCTGGGTGACCCGTTCAGCATCTACACGCTGGTCAGCCTCGCGGCGCTGGGGGCCCTGGGCATCGGTGAGGCGGCCGAGGGGGCTGTGGTGGTGTTTCTGTTCGCGATCGGGGAACTGCTGGAGGGACTGGCTGCCGGACGGGCACGCGCCGGGATTGCGGCACTGGCCGCCCTGGCCCCCCGGACCGCTCTGCTGGTCAGCGCAGATGGCCTGCGTGAGGTGGCCGCTGCGACCCTTTCCCCCGGTCAGACAGTTCAGGTCAATCCCGGAGCGCGGGTACCGGCCGACGGCACCATCCTGGGTGGCCGTTCCAGCCTGGACGACAGCCCGGTCACGGGCGAAAGCGTCCCCATCGACAAGGAGGTGGGCGACCACGTCTATGCCGGCAGCATCAATACCAGCGGCACGCTGACCGTGCGGGTAGACCGCGAGGCCGCCGACAACACCATTGCCCGGATCATCCACCTGGTGCAGGAGGCTGAGGCTAGCCGGGCGCCCACCGCGCGTTTTATCGACCGCTTCAGCCGCGTGTATACGCCGGGTGTGGTGCTGGTCTCGGCCCTGGTGGCCACCGTGCCGCCGCTGCTGGGTCAGGCCTGGGAGCCGTGGTTGTACCGCGCAATCAGTCTGCTGCTGATCGGCTGCCCCTGCGCGCTGGTGCTCAGCGTGCCGGCGGCCATCACCAGCGGCATCAGCGCCGGGGCCCGCCGTGGTCTGCTGATCAAGGGCGGCGCGGCGCTGGAGGCCATCGGCCGGGTCAGGACCGTCGCGTTCGACAAGACTGGCACCCTCACTGTGGGGCGGCCCAGGGTGACCAACGTGCAAGGACACGGTCTTTCTGAACAGGAGGTTCTGCGTCTGGCGGCGGCCGTGGAATCGGGCAGCAGCCATCCGCTGGCACGCGCCATCCTCGACGCAGCCAGGGCGGGAGGGGTGAGCCTGCCCGACGCTGCGGACGGACGGGCCCTGGCTGGCCTGGGAGTCAGCGCCACGGTGGAAGGCCGCCTGATCACGGTCGCGTCACCACGCTTTGCCGCAGAGCAGCAGGACCTGCCCGAGGAGTTTATGCAGACGGTCGAGAGGTACGAGGCCCAGGGACAGACTGTGGTCGTGGTTCTGGACAGCACTGCCCCGGTGGGCGTCATCGCCCTGCGTGACGAGCCGCGCGCGGACGCCCAGCAGGCGATCGCAGGGCTGAGGCGCCTGGGGATAAGCCCGGTCATGTTGACTGGCGACAACGCCCGCGCTGCACAGGGGATCGCCAGGGAACTGGGCCTGGAAGTCCATGCGGCACTGCTGCCGGACGACAAACTTCGTCTGATCGGTCAGCTGCCAGGCCCGGTCGCCATGGTCGGTGACGGCATCAACGACGCGCCGGCGCTGGCCCGCGCCGACGTGGGGATCGCCATGAGCGGCGGCACCGACGTGGCTCTGGAAACAGCCGGTGCAGCGCTGCTGAATAACCGGGTAGGCGGTGTGGCCGATCTGGTCAGCCTGTCCCGGGCGACCCTGCGCAACATTCAGCAGAACGTTGCGTTTGCACTGGGCCTCAAGGCGATTTTTCTGGTCACCACCCTGCTGGGCTTTACCAGCCTGTGGATGGCGGTACTGGCAGATACCGGCGCCACTGTGCTGGTGACCGCCAATGCGCTGCGGCTGCTGCGCTGGAAGGGGAGGGGACAGTGAAGGCTGCCCTGCCTGCCTCCCTGCTGGAAGAGGGGGCCTGTGACGTCACCTGCGTGCACCCGCAGGCGGTGCAGGCCGCGCGCGAGGCGCTGCCGGACACCAGCTGTGTGGAGCGGGCCAGCGACTTTCTGAAACTGGTGGGCGACCCCACCCGGTTGCGGATTCTGAGTGCCCTGAGCGCCCGGGAACTGTGTGTGTGCGACCTGGCCGCTGCCGTGGGCAGCAGTGAGAGTGCCGTCAGCCATCAGCTGCGGCTGCTGCGAGCCGGACGGGTCGTGGCCTTCCGGAAGGTGGGCCGGGTGGCCTACTACCGTCTGCTGGACGCCCATGTCACCACACTGATCGACAATGCCCTGGCCCACGCCCGCGAGTAAATGTGGTCAGGGCTGGTGAGAGGGGGCTGGTTCGGGATACACTGTGGGGCTGAGAAGCCTGCGCTTAGGTGCGGCGAGGAGGGTCGTATGGCCGAGAAGGATATTGACAAGTTGCTTTCCATGACCGACAGCAAGTACCGCCTGTCGGTCGTGACGGCAAAACGTGCACTGCAGCTGCGCTCCGGCGCTCCCAGCGTCCTGCCGGTCGAAACGCGCGTGCGTACGCGCAATCTGGTAACCCAGGCGATGCGTGAACTGGCCACCGGCAAACTGACGGTGGGCACCAGCCTGCTCGACGAGCAGCGCTTTCATCAGGACTACGTGCGTCAGCGCCAGGCCCAGATTCAGGCTCAGCTCAACGCCGAGCGCGAACGCGAACGCGACTGAAGCAGGGCAGATCAGGAAGGGGGACAGCTGTTACGGCTGTTCCCCTTGCTTTTGGAGCGTGTGCGTTCAGGAGGGAGTTCAGCGGCCCTTCCCGTTGCCTTTGTTTTTGTCCTTCTTGCCTTTCTTGTTCTTGCCTTTGTCGTCGCGGTCGTCCTCATCTCTGTCGTCCGCCTGCTGGGCTGACCCGGAGACCGACGTCGGCCCCGAGACTGCTGTTCCGACCGAATACCGGTTGTCCTCTCCGGTGTTGCTGATCCTGGGAGCCTGCGTCTGCTGGCTGGCCGTGACTACATTGTCGTTACCCCTCAACCAGATGTCTTTCAGCGTGACGGCCATGACAGTATTGCTGTTGCCGTAAATCACGAGGTTCTCGCACACGCCCGTCAGGGTCACGATGTTGTTATAGCCCCGCACGGAAATAACGTCATTCGTGCCTGAGCAGGCAATCCGGTAGGTGCGGTTGTTGTCCTGGATGATCTGGCTCCCCTGCGTCTGGGCCGCAGCGACGCCACTGAACAGCAGGCCGATCAGAAGGAAACGTTTCATACTGGCCACTGTGCGCCTGCCGGCCTGACGGGGTGTGAGCATCCAGCAAACACCCAGCGGGCTGGCCTTGTCACAACGAAGAGCTGTCCTTCGGGGGCGCAGCTTCTGCGGGCAGCTCACCGTAGATGGCGCAGAGGCCTGGTTTTACATCACCCAGACACGCCAGCAATAGCGAGCCCCGGCCTGAACAGGCCGGGGCTCGCTTGAGGCACTGAGGGTGTGCCGATTCCCTTCCCGAGCTTACTTCTCGACCAGATACGCGGTTTCGATCACGTCAGGCGTGCCGCCCATGCCCGGCTGAATCCGGGTGATGCGGTCCAGCACATCCAGACCCTCGACCACTTTGCCGAACACGGTGTGACGGCCGTCCAGGTGCGGGGTGGCCACGAAGGTGATGAAAAACTGCGAGCCGTTGGTGTTCGGGCCGCGGTTGGCCATGCTCAGGACGCCCTTGCCGGTGTGGCGCTGGTTGTTGGGCTCGTCCTCGAAGTCATAGCCGGGGCCGCCGGCGCCGGTGCCGGTGGGGTCACCCGTCTGGGCCATGAACCCTTCGAGTACGCGGTGGAACTTGATGCCGTCGTAGTAGTGGTGACGCAGCAGGTAAGCGAACGAGTTCACGGTCATGGGGGCGTCGTCAGGGAACAGTTCCACCACGATCCGGCCCTTGCTGGTTTCCAGCACGGCGCGGTACTGCTTGCCGGGCTCGATGCCCGCACCCAGTTCCGGCGCCTGCGAGAAGCGGGTCTGGCGCTCGGCGCTCAGCTCAGGCGTGGGCGTGAAACCGTCATTGCTGTAAAGGTCGCTCATGGCCGGCATTCTACCCTCTGTGTCGGCAGGCGCCTTCTGAGTGAGGTGGGAATGGGGTCTGCCCTTCTCTGAGCCTTTTCAGATCACCCATTCACCACCGCGCATCAACGGCTCGCGCTCGCCGCTGGCCATGACACCATCCACGTCGGTTCCGGGCGTGCCGATCATCCAGTCCACGTGTATCAGGCTGTCGTTGCCACCCGCAGCGCGCAGTGCCTCGGGGTTCTCGCCGTGCTGCACGTTGGTGGGGTAGCAGCGTCCTAGGGCGATGTGCGAGGCGGCATTCTCGTCGAACAGCGTGTTCAGGAACAGGGTGCCGGTCCGGGCAACCGGCGCGGAGGCCTTGACCAGTGCCAGTTCGCCCAGGTGCGCGGCGCCCTCGTCGGTCTCGATCAGCTTGCGCAGCGTTTCCTCGCCCTGCCGGGCCGTGACTTCCACCGCCCGGCCGTTCTCGAAACGGACCCGGATGCCGTCCAGTAACTGGCCCCGCACACTCAGGGGTTTGCTGGCCACGGCCCAGCCGTCCACGCGGCCGCGGTGCGGAGCGGTGAAGACCTCGTCGGTGGGCAGGTTGGGCACGCCGCGAATACCGTTGCGCGCAGTCTCGGCGCCGCCCTGCCAGATGTGCCCGTCAGCCAGCCCCACCGTCAGATCGGTGCCCAGTTCAGACTTCAGGTGGATGGCGGCGTACTGTTTTTCGGTCAGCAGGGCCGTCAGGCGTTCCAGTTCGCCCAGGTGGGTGTTCCAGGCCGCCACCGGGTCCGGCTGGTCGGCGCGGGTGACCGTAAAGATGTCGTCCCACAGGCGCGAGACGGCTTCGTCCGGGCTCAGGTCCGGGTAGACCCGCGTGGCCCAGGCGGGCGTGCTCATGGCCGCCACGCACCAGTTCACCGCGAAGCCTCCCACGGCCTCGGACACGGCCTTCATGGCCTGGGCCTGCAGTTTGCTGCGCAGGGCCACCCGGTCCGGGTTGACCCCGGACAGCAGGTTGGGATCGTCCCCGGCGATGCTCAGGCGGGCGTAGCCGTCCTCGACAGCCTTCTCGGCCTCCAGCGCCACCCATTCGGGCAAGAAGGCCACCGCGGCGTCCGAGCCGTCCTCGAACAGGGCCAGCGACAGCATCTGGTCGGTGTAGTTGACCTTCACGTGCACGGCGCCGGCGCGGTAGGCGGCGCGTGTGACCCGCTGAACCAGCGCCGCCGCCTCCAGGGGGGCGGTGACCAGCAGCTTTCCACCCTCGGGAAGGTTCACGCCAGTGTGAACCAGCAGTTCGGCGTAGCGCGCGAGCTTCGTCTCAAAGTCAGAAGTTGTCATTCTCCTTACTCTACGCGCTGCCCTTTCTCTAGCAGTCGGGGCACAGCCTCCGGTTCTGCGGGCTCGCCAGCGCCCATCCCTGGCTGCCGAACCTCAAAGCAGGTGGCCCGTGCGGCTCAGCAGTTCCAGCAGGGCCGGCGCCGGCAGGGGACGCGCGAAGTGAAAGCCCTGCGCGTACCGGCACCCGATGGCCCGCAGCGCCTCCCGCTCCTCGGGGGTCTCCACTCCTTCTGCCACGCAGTTGAGGTTCAGGTGCTGTGCCAGTCCCAGGATCGCCTGGACCACCGACCGGGACGTCGTGTTCACCTCCAGGCCCTGCACGAACGCCCGGTCGATCTTGAGGACATTGAGCGGCAGGCGCTGCAGGTAACTGAGGCTGGAGTAGCCGGTTCCGAAATCGTCCACCGCGACCGACACGCCCAGCGCACGCAGGCGTTCCATACGCTCCACCGCGCCGTGAACGTCCTGCATCACGGCGCTCTCGGTGAGCTCCACCTCCAGCTGGTCGGCAGGCAGACCGGTGGCGTGCAGCGTGGCCGACACCGTGTCCACGAAATCGGGTCTGGCAAACTGCAGCGCGGAAACGTTCACGGCGACACGCAGCCCACTGTGTCCGTGTGCTGCCCAGTCGGCTGCCTGCCGGCACGCCTCGTTCAACACCCATATGCCCAGCGGCACGATCAGGCCGGTGCTCTCTGCCACTGGAATGAACTGCCCCGGGGGCACCAGACCCAGATGTGGGTGTCGCCAGCGCACCAGTGCCTCGGCGCCGACCACCTGCCCGTCTTCCAGGCGCACCTGCGGCTGGTAATGCAGCTCCAGTTGCGTATGGGGGGCCTCCAGCGCCAGCCGCAGGTCCGTGGCGAGCTGCAGGCGAAGCTGCGCCTGCTGATTCATGGCCGCTTCGAACACGGCAATACCGCTTTTCTGGTCCTTGGCGCGGTACATGGCCAGGTCTGCATGCCGGTGCAGGGTATCGCCGTCGTGCCCACCATGCGGGGAGACGCTGATCCCGATGGATGCTCCTAGATGGAAGGAGCGTCCCTGGACCTCGAACGGACGGGCCAGCTCGTTCAGAATGCGCTGCGCGACTGCGGTGGCATGCGCTTCCTCCGCGAACGGCAGAACCAGGGTGAACTCATCACCGCCCACGCGGGCGACCACGTCACCGCGCCGGGCACAGGCCTGCAGACGCCCGGCAACCGCCTGCAGCACCTGGTCGCCGATGTGATGTCCGACCGTATCGTTCACGCCCTTGAAATCGTCGAGATCCACGAACAGCAGCGCCGTGGAGGACCGGGCGCGTTCCGACTGACCCAGCGCGTCGGCGAGCCGCTCGGTAAACAGGGTCCGGTTCGGCAGGCCTGTGAGGGCGTCGTGATGCGCCTGGTGGCGAAGCTGCGCTGTCAGCTGATGGTGCTTGATCGCCAGAGCAGCCAGATCGCGGGCGTGGAACAGCGTGTCCAGGTGCCCGGTGGCTCCGCTGGCCACGCTGCGTTCGTACAGGGCAAGGGTGCCGAGCACATGTCCCTGCTCATCCAGGACCGGCAGGGACACACAGCTGCGCAGGCCGTGCAACTGCAGGATCCCCAGGTAAGGCGCGCAGCGCGGATCGTCGTTGATGTCATGCGCAACGACCGCCTGACGTGTGAAGGCCGCCGTACCGCAGGCGCCCTGCCCGGCACCGATCTGAAGCCCGTCAATCGCGCGGCTGTAGGTGTCCGGCAAGGAGGGTGCCGCCGCCGTGAACAGCCGATCGCCCTGCCTCAGCAGCACGGAGCACAGCACCCCGGGGCGCTGCTGCTCGACCAGCACGGCGACTTCATGCAGAAGCTGCTCCAGGGGGGTGCCCTGCAAGGTCAGTTCCAGAATGCGGCTGCGCTGCTGCTCGGCGCGCTCCGCCGCCTTGCGCGCGCCAATGTCCTGGAACGTCACTGACAGGCCGCGCGCAGAGGGGTACAGATGCGCTTCCGCCCACAGCTCCAGGGGTTCGTAGTACACCTCGAACTTCTGGGGAAGCCCGCTGCGCACGGCCTCGCGGTACTGCGTGCCCACCAGATTGTTGGTGGACTCCGGAAAGACGTCCCACTTCACCTGTCCGATCAGCTCGTCTGCGGATTTCCCCAGCAGGTGTTGCGCCTGGGCATTCACATACACGAAGCGCCAGTCGCGGTCCAGGACATAGAAGGCGTCAGTGATGCTCTCCAGGAGATCGGCGCGTTCCTGCGTCCGTGCCCGCAGCTCTGCCTGAATGCGCACCGCTTCCGTGACGTCCCTTACCGCCAGAAGATACGCACCCACGTCCGGGTGGTGCAGCAGATTGACAACCGTGCCCTCCAGCCACTGCCAGTGACCGTTCAGGTGCCGTACCCGGTAGGGCAGCAGGTCCGAGCGGCCATCGGGCGGGGTCTGCTGGACCTGCTGTTCCACGGCAGGCCAGTCTGCCGAGTGCACCAGATCCCGGACATGTCCAGGCACCTCACGACCGGGCGCGCCGCCGTATCCCAAGTGGGCATGGATCGACGGGCTGGAGTACAGCACCTGTCCATGCTCACCCAGCAGGGTGATCAGGTCCGTGCTGTGCTCGATCAGCAGGCGGTAGAAGTTTCCGTTCCTTTCAACCGGGTTGTTAACCGCAGACCCATTCTTGTCGGTCATGGCAGCATCCCTGGCGGGTGAGTGTGGGTGGCCATAGCGTTCGGACCACACGATATGGCAAGCGGCGTCACATGGCCCTGACAGCCGGTCGGCCCCGTGTTTCCGTGATCCACCCCCGGGCCTACCAGCCTTCGATCTGGCGCCCGGCCTCGAACGCCGCCACGCCAGCCGCAACCGCCAGATTCAGGCTGCGGCCTCCACCCGGCTGAGGCAACTTCAGCTTCGGCAGGGCGTCGCGCAGCCAGACCGGCAGCCCGCGTGACTCCGGGCCAAACAGCAGGTAGTCGCCCCGTTGAAAGCCGGCCCGGGTGTAGAGGTCGCTGGCGTGGGTGGAAAAGGCGAACACGCGGGCCTCGGCCCTCAGGCTGGTCTGAAACGCCGTCCAGCTGGCATGCTCGTGCAGCGTGACACCTTCCAGGTAGTCCATGACAGCGCGGCGGAACTCGCGGTCATGCAAGCGGAACCCAAAGGGGCGGATCAGATGCAACTCAGCGCCCAGGACCGAGCAGGTGCGCGCCACGTTGCCCACGTTGCCGGCCTTCTCGGGCTCAAACAGGACCAGATGCAGCATCGGTCCGGGAGCGGCGGCCCCACTCCCCCCTGTCTCAGTCACCGGTGCGCCCCAGCAGGACTGTCACGCGGGTCTGCACGTGGTCGGGCGCCAGCCCCTCGGAGGTCTTGAAGCTCACCCCGACCTCCGAGGCCGGCAGGTCCAGCAGCCCGGCCACCGTCCGGGCGATATCACTGCGCAGCGGCCCCAGCTTGGGGCGGTCCAGGGTCACGACCAGCGCCACGTTCACCGGCGCGTAGCTGCGTGCCCGGACCAGCACCAGGGCCCGGTCGAGGATGATGCGCGAGTCCATTTCCCTGTACTCGGTGGCCGTATCGGGAAAATAGTGCCCGATATCGCCCAGGGCCAGTCCCGAGAGCAGCGCGTCTGCCACGGCGTGCAGCACAGCGTCTCCATCGCTGTGGGCCACGGCGCCTTTTTCGGCGTTCGGAATGGGGACCCCGCCCAGGATCAGTGGAAGGCCGGGCGCCAGGCGGTGGGCGTCCTCACCGTACCCGATCCGGTAGGGCAGGGCAGAAGAAAGGGACTTGGCCGTCATCCCCGGAAGTCTAGAGGCTGGCCGGGACCCAGGGACAGTGCCCAGTTGAGGGCCCAGTTCAGGCTGGGGCAGCCCGGGTGCGCCGGCGGGTCACGGCCGGTTCGAGGCGCCAGTACATCAGCGCGGCCAGAAAGGCCAGGCCAGCCACGCTGATCCAGAGCGGTCCGGCGCCGAAGCGGGCCAGGATCACCCCACCCAGCAGCGGCGCCAGCAGGGTCGCCAGACCGGCCATGCTCCCCACCAGCCCGATGTAGCTGCCGCGCTGCTCGGGCGGGCCCAGTTCGGCAATGATGCTTTTGCTGATGCTGTAGGCCACGACCTCTCCCAGGGACCAGACGAAGATGGCGGCCAGATGCACCCCAAAGGTCTGGGCAAAGGCGTGGATCAGGAACCCGGCCCCCAGCAGCAGGGCACCGGCCGCCTGCCAGCGCGGATGGTTGCTCAGCGAAATCGCGTGCCCCAAAGGCAGGCCCAGCAGCACAACGATCAGGCCGTTGACCGACAGGGCCTGCCCGTACTGAACGGCACTGAACCCCTGCTGCGCGAACACCAGCGCCAGCAGCTTGTAGCTCTGGTAGGTCATCCCGAACAGCAGCGAGGCCAGGCAGAAACTCCACAGCAGCGGATCGCGCGGCAACAGGGTTGCTTTGTGTTCCCTGCTTCTGGCCGGCCGCCTGGTCTTGCGGTGCGCCAGTCCCAGCAGCAGGGCGTATACAGCCATGGTGGCCGCGTCCAGGTAGAACAGCAGCCGGAAGGATATGCCCGAGAGCCAGCCGCCCAGCGCCGGAGCGACCGACGCCCCGACGTTGATGGCCCAGTACAGCAGGTTGTAGGCCCGCGTGCGCTGGGCGCCCGACGTGAGTTCGGCCACGGCGCTGCTGGCGGCCGGCTTGTACAGCGCCGTGAACAGCGAGAACAGCAGCGTCCCCAGCAGGACACCCGGAAAGCTGGTGGCGGTCGAGAGGCCCAGCAGCATCACCGCGCCGCCACTCAGGGCCAGAATCATGGTCGCGCCGGTGCCCAGCCGGTCGCTGAGCGTGCCTCCCAGTCCCTCCGCCACGAAGCGCCCCACGCCCAGGACACCCAGGACCAGACTGACCTGAACGGTGCTCATGTCCAGCGCCGACACGAGGTAAAAGCCCAGCAGGGGCACCACGAACTCGCCCAGGCGGTTGATCAGTGTGCCCACCCACAGCACCCAGAACTGTGAGGGATAAGCGCGGTAGACGGCGCTCAGGTTGGCCATGGACAGCTGCACGGCGCTGAGTGTAGGGAAGAAAGGGGCGCGTGACCTGATGAGCGCGGGCTCACGCCGGGCTGACTTCCGCCACTTCCGCCGCGCCGCGCGTGGCGTCGCGCAGGGCCTGCGTGAAGGCCTGGACGTCCTCAGGGAACAGTTCCACCGGCAGCGTGACGCCCTGGGCGGTGTAGTCCTCCTCCCCGCGTACCGTGTCGAACAGGCCCAGCTGGTGGTACAGCGTGCTGAGGTGATCGAAGCCCACGCTGACCCGCAGCGCCTGCCGGGGCCGGACCTCGAACTTTGCCGCTGTCCGCAGGCATTCGGCCGCGCCGCCCCCGTAGGCGCGCACCAGCCCGCCGGTACCCAGCTTCACGCCGCCGTAGAAGCGCACGACGACCACCATGACGTGGTCCACGCCCTGGCCCTCGATGGCTTTCAGGATCGGGGCGCCCGCCGTGCCTCCGGGCTCGCCATCATCGTTGAAGCGGTACGCCGCCCCGATCCGGTAGGCCCAGCAGTGATGGGTCGCGTCCGGGTAGCGTGCCCGCAGCGCCGCAAGCTGGGCCACGGCCTGCTCGGGGGTATCGGCACGCTCCGCGAAGGTCAGGAACTCGCTGTTCTCGATGACCGCGTCATGGCGGTGGGGGCCAGCCAGGGTCGTGAAGGGGCGGGGAAGCTCACTCATCGGTGTCCTGGCACCTCACAGCAGCCCGCGCTCCTGCAAGGGCCGCCGGGCGTGCCACAGGGTCAGGCTGCTGGGACCGTCCTGAATCTCGCCGGCGTCGAGCATGCGGTAGGCCTCGGTGATCGGCAGGACACACCGCTCGATGGTCTCGGTCTCCTCGTGCGCCGTCTCGCCCAGCGTCACGCCCAGGGCCAGCAGCGGATAGAAGGTTACGCCGCTGATGCTGGGTTGCGGGTAGAAGCCGGGCAGCGCCTGCCACTCACGCGCCGTGCCGCCCACCTCCTCCTTCAGTTCGCGCTCGGCGGCCGCCAGAAGATCCTCGCCCCGTTCCACGCCGCCCGCCACAACTTCCACGATGCTGGCCCGCAGGGGATAGCGGTACTGCCGGATCAGCACCGCCTCACCCGAGTCGGTCACCGGCAGCACGAACACCGCCCGGGGTCCCCGCGGCCGGTACTGGTAGATCGCCTCCGAACCGCCTGAGACCTCCACCCGGTCTTCGAGCACCACCCGGAAGCCGTCGACCAGCACGCGCGAGGACAGGGTTTTCCAGGGCTGCTCACGGTCCTCGGTCAGGGTGGCCCAGTTGGGGTGCGTGTTCATGGTCTGCAGGCTAGCGCGGCGCGTGCAGGAGGCTGCCGGGGCCCGCGCTCATCTCCGGCAGAAGCCGAGCAGCGGTCACGGTACGCTTTTTTCATGACCAGCCAGACCACCCCCGAAAGCGAGGTGCTGCGCCGCGCCACCCGCGCCCTGCTGCAGCGGGATCCGGAGGCCTTCGATGCCGTGTGCGCGCCGTACTTCCAGGGTCAGGCACCGCGCCTGCTGGCCGCGCTGGACGAGGAACGCCCCAGCGAGGACGAGGAGTTCGCGTTTCCGACGCGCTATGTCATGCACCTGGACAACCTGGAAGCCTCCCTCGAGGAGAAGCTGCACAACCTCAGGCACGATCAGTGCGAGGGAGAGGTTCATCCGGTGCACCTGATCTCGGGCGAGGTGACGCCCGAGAGTCTGGTCGGTTTTGCCAGTGTCGAGGTATACGGCCGATACAACCACGACTACGACCATGCCCATCAGGCCGAGCTGATCTTTACCCTGGCGACCGTGGAGGGTGAAGTTCGCGTGGCCCACTGCTGGGTCAACAACTATGACGGAGACGACACCTACGATTCACTGGAAGACGGGACCTATGGAGCACGCACAGCGTATGAGGACCTTGACTGAAGCCCGACCCGGCTGACTGGCTCTACCGTCCCTGGCCCAGCGCCGACGCGTTCAGGGCCGCCTTAAGCGAACCTGTCGCGGCGGCCGTCACCGCCAGGGCGTCCGGCCTGACCTGAAGGCCCGTGAGCTGCAAGGTTCCCACCTTGCCGGACAGGGTGACCCCGGGGGTGGGCGAATAGGGCAGGCGGCCCTGTAACTGGGCCTGTGCCTGCGTCAGCTTCGGCCCCAGGTCAAAGCGGGCCATGCGGCTCACGAAGGCCTGTGCCCGGGCGTCGGCCAGCCAGCCGATCACGCGGCCGGTCAGGCCCTCGCGGCGGGTCCGTACGGTCACGTTCCGCAGCGTGACGATCCGTCCACCCGGCCCCAGCACGGGCGTGCCGGTCACGTCCACCGTCGCCGGCACCCGCAGACCCAGCGGTCCATCTACCCGTACGGCCACCGTGACACCCAGCGCGCTCCCGGCAGGCTTCACGCTCACGCCGGTAATCCGCAGGGTCGGAGAGGTCGGCACCGGCAGGGGAAAGGTCTGCGTGGCGGCATATTTCGTGGCGGCTGCCGACAGCTCCGGATAGGGAAGGCGCACCGGCACGCTCAGGTCCACGCGGTCGGTCAGCGTGGAGGCGACGTTCAGGGCCGGGAGGGGGCGGGCCGTGACGGCAGGCGCGCGGCCCAGGCCGGCCTTCAGGTCAAACGCGGCGCCCAGGGTGACTTTCAGGGCGTCCGGCGTGAAGCGGAAGGGAGTGACGCTCAAGGTGCGGGGCTGCACCAGTGCGTAGGCGCTTTCCGGGGTGGGCAGTGTCCAGGGCTGCTGGGCGCGGACCCACAGCACGCCGGCCCTGTCTTTCAGGTCTGCTCCCTCACGCACCGCACGCTCCACCTCGGCCGTGACTTTGGCCAGCTGGGCGCGCACCTGGCTATCCACCAGCGACTGCACGCTGACCCGCACGCCCCCTCCCAGGTCCACGCTGAGCGGATCGGTCCAGGCGTAGTCACCACTGACTTTGACGCCCGCCTCCCAGTCCGGTTGCACGAACGGTGTGACCGTCAGGCTGACGGTGGCCTCGCCACCAAAATCCCGTGCCAGGACCGACCCGGCGCCTCCGGGCTCGGCACGGAAGGCCGCGCGGATCGGCACGCGGATCAGCAGCGACTGGCCGTCCTGGGAGGGACTGACCCTGACGTGTCCGGTGCGTGTCACGGTGCCACGCAGGGCCACGCTGACCAGCCCGCCCAGAAAAGAGCGTGTCTCGTTCACCCGGGCAAACTCAGCTGGCACGCGCGCATTGGCCGCTTTCTGCACCCCGCTGAGGGGCACGCTGACCGGCACATTCAGGGTGGAGACAGCCTCGGCCGGGGCAGACATGAAGCCAGTCAACAACGCAGGCATGAGAAGGCGGCGCATACCGGCCCAGGCTAGGGCAGCTGCATGAGCGCCGCGTCCCTAGAATGGTGGATATGAGGACGCGGGCGTGAACATGCGGCGTGGCCGGGTGCATGCCCTGCACGGCTTTATCGGCAGCGGAAAGAGCACCCTGGCGCGGCAGCTGGAGCGCGAGTTGCCTGCCCTGCGCTTTTCCCCGGACGAATGGACGCGCGCCCTGCTGGGCGCCGATCCCCCGGAGGAACTCTACCGACCAGCGCTGGCGGGGCTGCTCCGGCTGTTTCAGGCGCAGTGGGTGCAGGCGGCCTGCCTGGGGACCGATGTGGTGCTCGACTATGGCTTCTGGTTGCGCCGTGAACGGGACGAGCTGCGCACGCTGTGTGCCGGTCATGGGCTGAACCTGCGGCTGTACCGCCTGCAGGTGCCTGACGAGGTGCTGTGGAGCCGGGTCGAGGCACGTAACGCACGCGTCTCGGCCGGGCAGGAGAGCGGCAGTGTCTGGATCAATTCCTGGGATTTCCAGCAGTTCCAGAAGCACTTTCAGCCCCTGGACCCGGACGAGGCGTACTTCAGCCCGTTAGGGTGAGAACATGTGGGCCCAACACGAGCTGACCCTGCGCGCCTCGCCGCGTGGCTTTCACCTGATCACCCGCGAGGTCGTGCAGGCGGTGCCGGAACTGACCCGGGTGCGGGCCGGACTGCTGCATGTCTTCATGCGGCACACCAGTGCCAGCCTGACCATCAACGAGAACGCCTCACCCGACGTGCGCCGGGATTTCGAGCGGTACTTCAATCACGCGGTGCCGCAGGACTGGCAGGAATGGGAACATACCCTGGAAGGCCCGGACGACATGCCCGCGCACATCAAGGCCAGTGTGCTGGGGCCCAGCCTGACGGTTCCTGTACAAGATGGCCGCCTGGCGCTGGGCACCTGGCAGGGCCTGTACCTGTGCGAGCACCGTGATCAGGGAGGACCGCGCCGGCTGCTGCTGACGCTTACAGGTGAGGGAACCCACTGAGCATTCAGGACTGTTCTGAAGACCGAACGTTTCTGGGAAACGTGATTTCAAAAAACGGGTATTCCGGTTGCGGGCAGCTCACGCCTTTGTAACCCAGCCGCTCGTAGAACGGCACAGCAGCCGGGCTGGCATACCACTCCAGCCACGTGGCGCCCCCGGTCTCGGCCCAGCCGACGACGCCCTGAAACAGAGCATGTCCGATGCCTTGCCGTCGCCATTCCGGCAACACCTGCAGCGTGGAGCAGCGAATCTGTTTGCGACCGCTCATCAGGTACTCGTCCCACTCGTGAGCCATAGCGACGCCAACCAGCGTTCCGTTCTTTACAGCGACAAGGACACAGTGCAGTTCCGAGTTCGGCCGGCGCAGAAACCTCGCGTGTGCTGCTTCCATGGAGTCAAGCGGGCGGTCCGTCTCCAGAAAAGGGTGCAAAACACTCCAGTCGGATGGGAGGGCAGGGCGGATTTCGAGGCTCATGGCGGCAGTGCAGCATGTGTGCCTGGTGGGGTGCATCGGCCAGATGGCGAAGCCGTCCGGGGCAGACCTCTTACCGGGTAAACAGGTCCGTCTCTCCGGCGCTTCCCGAACCTCCACAGACAGAAGAGGCAGACAGGACCGGACAGCAAAGCGTGGTGTCGTTTACACTGAGGTACGGTGCTGCGCGCCGTGTTTTTTTTGCCCCAAAGGGTACGAAAGGCAAGTCTGAGCGTGTGGCTGGAGGCTGAAATGCCCGGAATTGCAATTGTTGGGGCCCAGTGGGGCGATGAAGGTAAGGGGAAGATCACGGACTTCCTGGCTCCCGAGGCCGAGTTCGTGGTGCGCTACCAGGGCGGTGCCAACGCCGGTCACACGGTCACGGCCAAGGGACAGACCTTCAAGCTGAACCTGCTGCCCAGCGGCGTGCTGCACGAAGGCACGGTGTCGGTGCTGGGCGACGGCATGGTGATCGACGCCGACAAGTTCATGGAAGAGCGGCGCAACCTGCTGGAGGGCGGCCTGAACCCGGAGCTGCGCATCTCGGACCGCGCCCACCTCGTGCTGCCGCACCACAAGTACGTGGACGGCCGCAAGGACTTCGTGGGCACCACCGGGCGCGGCATCGGCCCGGCCTATGCGGACCGCGCCCGGCGTGTGGGTGTGCGCTTCGGTGATCTGGCCGACGACGCCGTGCTGCGCGAGCGCCTGGAGCGCCTGCTGGAGGCCAAGCCCAACAGCACCCGCGACGCCGGCTGGACCAGCGTGGACGTGGCCATGGACGCCCTGGCCCCCACCCGCGAGGCGCTGCTGCCCTTCGTGCAGGACACCGGGTCACAGCTGCGCGCGGCCATCACCGAGGGCCGCAACGTGCTGTTCGAGGGCGCCCAGGCCACCCTGCTGGACCTGAACTACGGCACCTACCCTTTCGTGACCAGCAGCCACCCCACGGTGGGCGGCATTCTGGTCGGCGCAGGCGTGAACCACAAGGCGATTCACAAGGTCTACGGCGTGGCCAAGGCCTTCAACACCCGCGTGGGCCACGGCCCTTTCGTGACCGAGGTCACCGGGGATGAGGAAATTCTGCGCCTGCGCGGCGACGGCTCCAAGCCATGGGACGAGTTCGGGACCACGACGGGCCGCGCCCGCCGGGTTGGCTGGCTGGACCTGCACCTGCTGAAATACGCCGTGGAGGTCAACGGCCTCGACGGGCTGGTCATCAACAAGATGGACATTCTGAGCGGCATGGACAGCATCCCCGTGTGCGTGGGCTATGACGCGGATGGCCAGCCGGTCTATAAGCACATGAAAGGCTGGGCCACCACCGACGGTGCCGACAGCCGCGCCACCCTGGCGCGCGAGGCCCAGGCCTACCTGGATCTGATCGAGGAAACCGTGGGCTGCCCGGTCGTCATTTTCAGTGCCGGCCCCGCCCGCGAGCAGACCTACGGCTCGGTCAGCTGGACCTGAGGCTTAGCAGCCCGCCACGGCATAACTCAGCAAAGGGGGTGGAGACAGGCGCCTGTCTCCACCCCCACTCTTGCGCCGCCGCGTTTCCCCGATACTGGTTTCAGAAAGGAAGGCCCCGTTTTGACCCAATTTGATACCGAACACCACCACGTCCAGCAGGAGAAACAGGAACTGCCCGGCCTGAGCGAGCTGACCGCCCAGTGGCTGAGCGCTGTCGGGGAGGACCCGGAGCGCGAGGGCCTGCTCAAGACGCCGCACCGCGTGGCCAAGGCCTGGAACTTCCTGACCGACGGCTACCGCCTGACACTGGACGACGCTGTGGGCGACGCCGTGTTCGCCGCCGAGGGCAGCGAGATGGTGATCGTCAAGGACATCGAGTTCTACTCCATGTGCGAGCACCACATGCTGCCGTTCTTCGGCCGCGCCCACGTGGCCTACATTCCGGACGGCAGGATTCTGGGCCTCAGCAAGTTTGCGCGCATCGTGGACCTGTACTCACGCCGGCTGCAGGTGCAGGAACGGATCACCACCCAGGTGGCGGACGCCGTGCAGGACCTGCTGGCCCCCAAAGGCGTGGCGGTCCTGATGGAAGGTGTGCACCTGTGCATGGCCATGCGCGGCGTGCAGAAGCAGAATTCTTCCACCACCACCAGTGCCATGCGGGGCCTGTTCCGCAGCGACCCGCGCACCCGCGCCGAGTTCATGAGCGCGGTTCAGGGCACCCTGCGCGGCCGATAAACGGTGCAGGATGCCCTGAACGAAGAACACGGGGTCAGGTGTTCGGCAGCGTCAGCCGCAGGGCAGCGGCGTGCAGCATACGCACGCCGGTTTCCAGGCTGCGCTCGTCGATGGTGAAGCGTGGGTGGTGGTGCGGCCAGTGGCTGTCGGCCTCGTCGCTGCCGGCACCGACGTTGAAATAGGCCCCCGGCGCTTTTTCCAGGTAGGCGCTGAAGTCCTCGCCGCCCATGGTGGGCCTGGCGTCCTGGTAGTGCTCGGGTCCCACGGTTTCCAGGGCAATTTCGCGCAGCTGCTCGGCCACCCAGTCGGTGTTGATCACCGGACGGTAGCCGAACTGGTAGCGCAGGTCGTAGGTCGCCCCGTGGGCCTCACACACGCCCTTGATGATCCGTTCGATCAGTTGCGGGGCCTTCTGGCGCAGCGCCGGATCGAAGGTGCGGACCGTGCCCATCATCTCGGCGGTGTCGGGAATGACGTTGTGGGTGGTGCCGCTGTGGAACGAGGTGATGCTGACCACCAGGGCGTCCAGGGCTGCCACCTGCCGGCTGACCACGTGCTGCAGGTTGGCCACCACCTGCGCGCCCACCGCGATGGGGTCCACGGTTTCTTCCGGATGGGCGCCGTGGCCGCCCCGGCCCTTGATGGTCAGTTCGATCATGTCGGGCGCGGCCATGAAGGCCCCGGGCTTGACGGCGACCATGCCGGCGGGCAGCTGGCTGTTCAGGTGCAGGCCGGTCACGACGTCCACGCCGGTCATCAGCTCGGTCTGCATGGCCAGTTCCTCGGCGCCGCCTGGGCCGATTTCCTCGGCGTGCTGGAAGATCATGCGGATCTCGCCGGGTACCTCCTCGGGGTGTGCCGAGAGCAGCCGCGCCACGCCCAGCAGGATCGCGGTGTGGCCGTCATGGCCGCAGGCGTGCATGACCCCGGGGGTCTGCGAGGCGAACTCGAACTGGTTTTCCTCGTGAATGGGCAGCGCGTCGATATCGGCCCGCAGCAGCAGGGTGCGCCCCGGCTGACCGCCGCGCAGCACCGCCAGCACGCTGGTCTCGGTAGGGCGGGTCACGGTCAGGCCCGGCATGCTTTTCAGTTCTGCCTCGATAAACGCGGCCGTTTTATGCTCCTGAAAGCCCACCTCAGGGTTCATGTGCAGGTGCCGGCGCCACTTGAGCAGCTGCTCGCTAAGTTCCGAAATTCGGTCCTGGGTTGTGGTCATGTCTCAGGGTAGCGCGCAGCGGCGGACTGTGAATGCCCCTGAGGATACCCTCAGCAACCATGCGGGCCAATCCCGCGTAATAGGCAGCATGAAAAGCTCCCGTTTCGGCAAAGGCAGCAGCAAACTCAGCAAGTTCATGGTGCTGGCCCCGGTGGCCCTGGAAGTGCTGAGCCTGATCCGCCAGCAGCAGCGCAAGACCGGCAAATACGTCAAGGCCCGCAAGCGCGACAAGGCCGTGGACTTTCTGCTGGGGCAGGCCCAGCGCAAGCTGGGTGGCAAGCCCAGCCGGCGCCGCTGGTTCTGAGTCTCCCTGGACTGCCGCAGGGCCCCAGCCCAGGCCACTGTCCTGGGGCAGTCCCCATCCCACCGCGTCCATAACGGCCCCATGTTCAGCAATTCTTAAGGTTTAGCTCACAGCATACCGAAACCAGCTTAATTGCCCCAGACCTTTGTTCCATCTGCGGTGCCGGCCCTGGGTTCATACTTGAAATCCGAAAAAGGGAAGGGAGACGTCCACCTTCTAAAAAACGGACGTACGAGCGGGGCAGAAGACGGCCCCTGGACTGGTTCGAGGCCAGTCACCCGCACCCTAAACATCGGAGGAAGCCTGCGTGGGCTTCCTCCGGTTCTCTGTTCCGGGTCTTCCTGGCGGCTGGTGTGGTGTGCTCGGCGTGCCGGCTGACGGGGCGCGGCTTCTGTGCCGCTGGTCTGTACCACTGGTCTGGGCCGCTGGCGGGTCAGCTGCGGTCAGGAGTGTCTGATCCGGTACCCACTTCACCTGTCTCCTCGTCGTGGATGGCCCCTGAGCCTTCCTGGGCCAGGTGCTGAAGCATGGGCGTGACGTCCTCGCCCCACAGCAGCAGTTCGGACCGGTCATCGTGGGTGCTGATCAGACGGGCGTTGAGCTTGACGATCCGCCGGCCCTGCCCGGGAAGGTCCATGGTCATCATGAAGTCGCGCACCTCGTCTTCGCCCAGGGACATGGCGCGCAGCTGGGCAGTCAGCACGGGGTTGTCAAACTGCCCGCTGCCCAGGTCAAAGAGCCGCACCTCCTGCGCCTGCTCCGGGTCCATATGCAGCATGTCCAGCAGGGCCTGGTTGTGCGACAGCACCCGCAGGTTGTGATCCAGCACCATCACCGGGTCACCCAGGCTGTTAAGCACGGCTTCGTTGTAGTGCCGGGCCTCGCGCAGCTGATCGTGGAGCAGCCTGACGGTATCGATATTGGTAAAGACCACCACGGCGCCGTCAATGGTGTTTTCGAAGGTGCGGTAGGGCGAGATCCGCATCAGGAACCAGCGGCCATCCTTGGCCTGGACCTCGGCTTCATGGGGAACCAGGGTCTGGATCACGCGCTGGATGTCCTCGGCCAGAATGTCGTAGCGCAGGTTCGAGGCGATGTCGGTGATCGGACGGCCCAGGTCCACCGACATCAGGCTGATCACCTCGGTAATGCGGGGCGTAAACCGCTTGACCCGCAGGTTGTTGTCCAGGAAGACCGTGGCAATGCCCACCGAGTCCAGCAGGTTCTTCATGTCGTCGTTGGCCTGCTGAAGGTCGGTGATGATCACGTGGTGCTCGGCGTTGATGGTGCTGAGCTCCTCGTTGAGGGACTGCAGTTCCTCCTTGGAGGTCATCAGTTCCTCGATGCTGCTCTGAAGCTCCTCGTTGGCGGTCTGGAGCTCCTCGTTGGTGCTCTTGCGTTCCTCGAGCGCCACTTCCGTTTCCTCGATGGTGGCCTGCAGGTATTCCCGGGTGCGCTGGAGTTCGCGTTCCAGCTGGGACGCCCGGTTGCCGTTCTCGGGGGAGGCGCTGACCGGACCGTGCCGCGGCGCCGGTCCACGGTCCAGAAAGACGATCAGAAACAGGTTGTGGGCCAGACCCGGATGACGGATGGGGCTGACCACCAGTTCCACGTGATGCGGGACCCCGTGAACGGTGACACCCAGGGCGGGCGAGCGGACTTCCTGCTCTCTGGTCACCGCCTCGCGCAGGGCAAGGCTCAGTTCGTAGCGCAGCTCGGGAAGCGCCATGTCAATCACGTTGTTGTTGGGGGCGCCGTGCGGCAGTTCCAGGTACGCCCCGGTGCGGCCACTGACATAGGCCACGTTGCCCTGGGCGTCCACCGCGACGGCGGGTGGCGTCCATTCGGCCAGCAGCAGGGCCTGTACGCTGCTGGACACCCCGATCTCGCGCGTGCGGGAGGCGGGAAAGGTGACCGGACGCTCCGGGGTGGGCCGGTAAGACTCGAAAGGCAACGGCGACTGGCTCACGTTGGCCAGTGCCAGCGCTCCGATGGGCCGGAAGCCCTCGCGGCGGTAGAGCTTCCAGCGGTTGTCCAGGGTGCCGAACAGTTCCCGGTTGGGGCCCAGCGTCTCGGAGGGCCCCAGAAACAGCAGGCCGCCGGGTTTCAGCGCAAAGTGAAACAGCGGCAGCACCTCCTTTTGCAGTTCGGGGCTGAAATAGATCAGCATGTTGCGGCACGACACCAGATCCAGGCGCGTAAACGGCGCGTCCCGGAAAACGTTGTGCCGGGCAAACACGATCATCTCGCGCAGCTCGCTCTTGACCTGATAGCCGCCGTCACGGGGGTTGAAAAAACGTCCCAGCCGCTCTGGCGAGACCCCCGCCATGGCCTGAGAGGTATACAGGCCCAGACGCGCCGTGTCCACGGCGTCCTGATCGAGGTCGGTGGCAAACACCTGCACCTGGATGGCCGGCAGATCCTCGGCTTCGTCCAGCACTTCGCGCAGCAGCATGGCCAGCGAGTAGGCTTCCTCGCCGGTCGAACAGCCTGCCACCCAGACCCGGAAGCTGCCCGAGCCGGCGTGCTCACGGACGTAGGTGCGCAGGTGGGCCGCCACGGCCTCGAAGGCCTGGGGGTCACGGAAAAAGCTGGTCACGTTGATCAGGAAGTCCCGGAACAGCGCCTCGACCTCGTCGGGATTGTCCTTCAGGATGCGGGCGTAGGCTTCCAGGTCGGAAATCTGCTGACTTTTCATGCGCCGGTCGATGCGGCGCACCAGGGTATTGAGCTTGTACTGGGAAAAGTCGTGCGACGTGCGGGCACGGACCTGACCCAGCACCTTCTGCAGCGCGGCCGAAGCGCGGCCGTCACCGGTAAAGGCCTCCGGGTAGCGCAGGGCCTGGGTGCGGGTCACCTGGGCAAACAGTTCGGCGGCCAGTTCCTCGGCGGGCAGCACGTGATCGGCGGTGCCGGTGGCCACGGCACTTTGCGGCATGCTGGCGTACTGCGCGGTGGCCGGGTCCTGCACATACACCAGCCCCAGGTTCTGCTTGATGGCCTGCACACCACGGCTGCCATCAATGCCCATGCCGGACAGCACCACGGCCACGGCGCGCTCGCCCTGATCGGCGGCGAGGCTGGCAAAAAAGGTATCGATCGGCAGGTGCGGCTGCGGATCGGGGGTCAGTTGCAGCGTGCCGCGCAGCAGGGTCACGGTGTGTGCGGGCGGGGCGACATAGACGTGTTCGGCGGCGGCTTCCAGGCCGTCGGTGATCTCCACGACAGGCAGGGAAGTGCAGCGGGAGAGCAGTTCCGGCATCAGGCTGCTGGTCTGGGGGTCCAGGTGTGGCACCACCACAAAGGCCATTCCACTGCCGGTGGGCAGGGCCGTAAACATCCGCTCGTAACCGTCGAGCGCGCCAGCCGAGCCGCCGATCCCGACAATGGCCGTCGGCGTTTTGAAGGCTGTCTCGGCCGGCACACTGGGAAAGTCGGTGGTGGTCCGGGCGTCTTCGGTCATAGGTGGGCTCCAGGGCAGAGACCGCTCAGCATATGGCAGTCGGCACTCCGCGGCGCTGGCAGTCCGGCAGAGGGCCGCAGCGCACAGCACCGCAGTCTATGACCCGGGGCCCTGGCCATGTGTGCATCAGGACGGTCCGGGGCGCCGGTCTAGGGGAGCTGGCCGTTGGCTCGGGCGGCGCCGTTGCGCAGCGCTTTCTTTCTGGCACCTTCTTTCAGGACCGTCGTTTCAGTCCTGGTAACGGCGCGGCGCTATAGTGGCTGGTATATCCGCATAGTGGCTGGTATATCCGCATAGTGGCTGGTATATCCGCATAGTGGCTGGTATATCCGCATAGTGGCTGGTATATCCGCATAGTGGCTGGTATATCCGCACGCTGCACGCTAGCTTCTTCGGTTGCTGGCCTCATCCCCAGGTGAATAGACATTGGTGCGGCCTGTCGCCACTGGAGCATTGAACGACACATGAGCGAGAAGGCCCCTTCCAATTCAACAGCTTCCAGATCGAAAGCGCGCGAACAGGCAGAACAGAAGCTGCGCGATTCCCCACGCACGGTGCAGACCGCCGTGCAGGACCCGGCGCTGCTGCTGCACGAATTACAGGTGCATCAGGTGGAACTTGAGCACCAGAACGAGGAACTGCGGCGCGCCCTGCAGGAGACGGAAGAAGCCCACCGCAGGTACCTGGAACTGTTTGATTTCGCGCCGATCGGGTATCTCACCGTGGACCGCATGGGCCTGGTCCAGGAAGCGAACCAGGCTATCAGCGGCATGCTGAGCGTGCAGCCTTCGCGCCTGACCGGGCGGCAGTTCGGCACCCATCTGGCGTCGGAATACCGGGGTCACTTCACGGCGCTGCTCAAACGCATTTTCGAGTCCCTGGACAAACGGGTCACGGAGGTCATGCTGACGCGTTCGGACGGCACCACCTTCTGGGCGCAGCTCGAAGGCGCGGCCATCAGTGAAAACGGGCAGCCCGGCGACTGGTGCCGGATTGCGGTCGTGGATATCGACGTGCAAAAGCAGGTGCAGCAGGAAGTCATGCACCTCAACCAGACCCTCGAACAGCGCGTTGAGGCCCGCAGTGCCAGGGTCCGCGAACTCAGCGAGGAACTCGAGCGCTTTACCTACGACGTGGCGGTTGACCTGCAGGGGCCGCTGCGGCATATCGAGACCTTTGTGGACAAGCTCAAGAAACACGGGCAGCACGACGAGGAGTCCCGGCGCTACATCGAGCACATCCAGAGCTCCGGCAACCGCATGACCGTCCTGACCGCGGCGCTGCTGAGTTTTTCCCGGGCCAGCCGCATGCGCATGCGCTCGGTGCCGCTGTCGCTGGATCAGGTGTTCAAGGATGTCCAGCGCAAGATGCGCCCCCAGCTCAAGGAGCGGGAGGTGCGTCTGACCTGCGACCCCCTGCCGATGGTGCATGGAGACAGCGGCGCGATGCAGCTGGTTCTCAGGGAACTGCTGGACAACGCCCTGAAATTTACAAGGGATCAGCCTGAACCCCGCATTCACGTGTTTGCCCAGGATCTGCCGCGCGAGCACGTCATGGCGGTGCGCGACAACGGAGCGGGCTTCAACATGCGCTACCGCGACCGGCTGTTCAACGTCTTTCAGCGCCTGCACAACGAGCGTGACTTCGACGGCGCCGGTGTGGGGCTGGCTACCGTGCGCCGCGTGGTCTCGCGCCAGGGCGGGCGGGTGTGGGCCGAGGGCCATGTCGGTGAAGGAGCCACCTTCTACGTGGCTTTGCCCAAACAGCCGAGTGAACTGGACTGAGCACCCGCCCGGTCCCTGCGCTGGGGCTGACCTGCGCAGATCCAGGGCACGCTGCCCAGCAACCCGCGAATAAGGACTCCACACAAGTCCCTGCACAGCGGCGCAGAGCATTCATGTTTCTGGAACATTGCGCTGGGGGCGCTGGGAGAGAATAGGCGTTATGGCGCCTCCCCAAGTCGTGGTTATTGGTGCGTCGGCTGGCGGAGTGGAAAGCCTGATGCAACTGACGGCCTCGCTTCCCGCCGATTTTCCCCTGCCCATCCTGGTGGCCCAGCATGTGGCTCCCGGGCACAGCAGCATGCTGCCCCAGATCCTGCAACGCTCCGGTCCGCTTCCCGCCACGCCTGCGGTCGATGGCCAGCCACTGGCACCCGGGCATATCTATGTCGCGGTGCCTGACCACCACCTGCTGGTCGAGGACGGGTACATGATCGTCGCGCGCGGTCCCAAGGAAAACCGGTTCCGGCCGTCCGCCGACGCGCTGTTCCGCTCGGCGGCGTATGCCTACGGCCCGGGGGTGATCGCGGTGATACTTTCCGGCATGCTGGATGACGGAGCCTCCGGATTGTGGACCGTCAAGCGGCGCGGGGGCATTGCGGTGGTGCAGGACCCCGGCGACGCCATGTTCGATGAAATGCCGCGCAACGCGCTGGGGCAGGTCAACGTGGACCACGTGGTGTCACTTTCCGGGCTGGCATCCTTGCTGACCAGGCTTGCGCAGGACCCGGCACACCGGGAAGGGGAAGATCACATGAGCGACAACGAAGAGCAGCGCCTGGCCACCGAACTCCGCGTCACTGCCGGGGACCGGTTGCCGCTCAGTGAGTAGCTCAAGCTGGGGGAGCCTTCGACCCTGACCTGCCCGGAATGCCACGGAGCCCTTTTGAAGGTTCAGGAGGGCATGCAGACACGCTTCCGCTGTCATACCGGACATGCGTTCAACGAGAACAGCCTGCTGTCGTACGTGACCGAGAGCATCGAGGACAGCCTCTGGAATGCCCTGCGTGCCATGGACGAGAGCCAGATGCTGCTGCGGCACATGGCCGAGCATTACGCCGATATGGGTGATACCAGGACCGCCGAGGTCTTCCTGGACCGGGCGCAGGAAGCCCAGGACCGCGCCAGTCAGGTCCGCGCTCTGGTGGTGCAGCGCAACGGACGGAAAGGGGCTGCCGGGCCTCTCGCTGGGCCGGCGCCCCAGGATGTCGGCCAGCGCTGATCCTTGCGGGCCTCGCTTTTCATCCGGCACTACATCCTGCGGGTTCAGACCTTTTTGGGCAATACAGCAGACCACTCCAGAGCCCTGCAGGAGACACCCAAGACCCTGTCAGCTAGGCGTCGTTGCGTAGCTTTATGCGTCATACGGTGCCGGTTCGGGGCCTGAGTGGCCCAGGATGGGTATAAAGGCGATTTTTCTGCGTCGGACGGCCAAAATTCCAGACCAGCTGTCGGGCGTGCGGGTACCGCTTTGCAAGGTGGCTGCAGGAAGAAGGCTGAGCGCACAGACGGGCTGAGCTCCGGCCATTTCTGGGTCGGGTCAGGCTGGTGTCCGTCACTTCCGGGACCAGGAATGGCGGCTTTCCGGTCCTGAGGCCGCGACGGCCATACCGTCGCCAGCCAGGAAGGCACAACAAAAAACCCCGGCATGGCCGGGGTCTGGTCTGGTGGATCGTGTAGGAATCGAACCTACAACCCGCTGATTAAGAGTCAGCTGCTCTGCCAATTGAGCTAACGATCCAGAGCGGCATGAAGTATAGGGGCCGCCCCTGGATCTGTCAAGCTGGGGTTTCCTTTCCTGGCGCGCTCAATATGGCCGTGCGGGCCAGTCCTGCCAGATACAGGCTGCCGGTCACCAGCAGGGTGCCGCCCGGCGGCGTGTGTCGTAGTGCCTGTGCCAGGGCCTCGTGCGGGTTGGTAAAGGCCAGTCCCCCGTATTGCGCGGCCAGTTCCTCGGGCGGGGTGGCCAGCTCGCCGGGCGCCGTGAACAAACGATTGCCGCTCAGGGAAAGCAGGGGCGCCAGGGTCGCGTGCGTGTCCTTGCGCGCCAGGTTTCCGAACAGCACGGCGTCCACCCGTCCCAGGCTGGCCGCCAGAGCGCGGGTGGCGTGCGGGTTGTGGGCGCCGTCCACCAGCACCACCCGCCCCTGGGCCTCAAAGCGTTCCAGCCGGCCAGGGTGAGTGGCCTTCAGGGCACTGTCCACACCCTGGCCGTGGCCCAGCGTCCGCAGGGTGGCGGCGGCCAGGGACGCATTGAGCCGCTGGTGTTCGCCCTGCATGGCTGGCGGAAAGGGCAGGGCAAACAGGCCCGGATGACTCTGGGGAGTCAGCAGCGGTGCGCCAGTCCTGTTGGCCACCTGCTCGACGGTGCGCAGGGCCTCACCAAAAGCAGTGGTCAGCAGGGGCACCCCGGGCCGGGCTGCGCCGGCCTTATCAGCGGCAATTTCGGCCACTGTTTCGCCCAGGACCGTCGTGTGGTCCAGGTCCACATTGGTCAGGGCGACAGCGCGCACGTCGGGCAGGGTCTGCGTGGCGTCGCTGCGCCCGCCCACGCCGGCTTCCATCACGGCAAGCGCCACCCCACTCTCGGCAAAAGCCTGACAGGCCAGGGCCAGCGTCAGGTCAAAAAATGCAGCGTCGGGGGCATGAACGCGGGCCCATTCGATGAAGGCGGCGGTGCGCTCCGGGGTCAGGTTCTGGCCGTCTATGCGGACGCGTTCCTCGTAGTCCTGCAGATGGGGACTGGTAAAGCGGCCCACCCTGACGCCGCAGGCCAGCAGGCCGGCTTCCAGCATGGCGCAGGTGCTGCCCTTGCCGTTGGTTCCCACCACCCGCACGCTGCCGAAGTGACGGTCGGGGGCGCCCAGGGCGTCGAGCAGTGCGCGCGCCGGCTGCGGACCACGCGCCCGGCCGGACCGGGTGCGGGTGAACAGCCACTCGTAGTCCGGCGGGCCAGGGTCCGGACCTGTCACGGGGCCCAGCCGTTTTCAAGCAGCGCGCGGGTTTCGGCCACCGCCTGCGCCCAGATGCGCGCCATGTCCTCGTCGGGGCGCACGTGCAGCCCGGCGTAATTCCCGTCTCCCAGCAGGGCGCGGGCCTCACGGGGACCCAGCTGTTTCAGGCGTCCTATGTCCACGGCGGGCTTGCGTTCTGCGGGTGCAGCTACGCCCTCCAGGCGGGTCCAGGGAAAGTTTTCCATCCAGCTGGCGTGGCTGGCCAGTTCGTCGGTGGCCTGCACGGCGGCCCAGGTGCGCGGTGCGTTCCACCAGTTGTGCCACTGCACACGGGTATCTGGGTGCGCCGAGAGCCATTCGCCCAGCCAGCCCTGCCCGGGAACATTGCCCCCGTGGCCATTGACCACCAGAATCCGCCGGAAGCCGTGGGTGTGCAGGCTGCCCAGCAGGTCCTCCAGCACGCTGAGATAGGTGCGGGTGCGCAGGCTCAGGGTGCCCGGGTAGGCCATGAACGTCGGGGTGATGCCGTAGGACAGCACCGGGAATACCGGCACTCCCAGCGGTGCGGCGGCCTCCAGGGAGACCCGCTCGGCCAGCAGCGAATCGGTGGCCAGACTCAGGGTGGCGTGCTGCTCGGTACAGCCCAGCGGCAGCACGCAGCGGTCATCCGTCCGCAGCCAGGCTTCGACCATTTCCCAGTTCATGTCCTGAACACGCATAGGGGCAGGGTAGCGCTCCCGCTGCGGGCCGGCAGGCGGCGGGCTACGATACGGCCCGTGATGAACGACACGGGACGGCCACGCGTGGGCGTGGTGATGGGCAGCCGCAGCGATTTCGAGACCATGCAGGGGGCGCTGGAAGTGCTGCGTCAACTGGAAGTCGCCTATGAGGTCCGGGTGCTCTCGGCCCACCGCACGCCGCATCTGCTGCCCAGCTACGCGGCCCGCGCCGAGCGCCTGAACCTGAGCTGCATCATCGCTGGGGCCGGCGGCGCGGCGCACCTGCCCGGCATGCTGGCGGCCTTCACACGGGTGCCGGTGCTGGGCGTGCCGGTGCAGTCGCGCGCCCTGAGCGGCAACGACAGCCTGCTGAGCATCGTGCAGATGCCGGCCGGCGTTCCGGTGGCCACGTTTGCCATCGGGGCCGCCGGGGCGAAGAACGCTGCCCTGTTCGCCGCTGCCATGCTGGCCACCACCGACGAGGCCGTGCGCGCCCGCCTCGACGCCTACCGGGACGCCCAGACCCGCGCGGTGCTAGATGACCCTTTCTTCGACGGCCATGCCCAGGCAGGCGCCGAATGACCCTGGGCCGTGAGCGTCCGCTGACCCTGGGCATCCTGGGTGGCGGCCAGCTGGCGCAGATGCTGGCCCTGGCCGCCCTGCCGCTGGGCGTGCGGGTCAAGGTGCTGGAGCCTGACCCGCAGGCTCCCGCGCGGCTGTGCGCTGAGCACCTGCGGGCCCCCTACACCGACCCGGCAGGCCTGGACGCCCTGGCCGGGTGTGACGCGGTCACCCTGGAGTTCGAGAACGTGCCGGTGCAGGCCCTCTCGGCCCTGGAAGACCGGATGCCGGTGCGTCCGGCGGGGACGCTTCTGGCCCGCAGCAAGCACCGCGCATTCGAAAAGGAAGCTTTGCACGCGGCCGGGGCGGGCACGGCACCGTTCGTGCGGCTGGAGACGCCGGCTGATCTGGACGGCGCCCTGGAGCGGGTCGGTGGTCAGGGCCTGCTGAAAACCAGTGAGCTGGGCTATGACGGCAAGGGACAGGTCCGGGTGCGCAGCGCTTCCGAACTTCAGGCTGCCTGGGAAGGGCTGGGCAGGGTGCCGTGTGTGCTCGAAGGTCTGGTGCCGTTCGAACGCGAAGTCAGCCTGGCGGTGGCGAGGAGCGCCTCCGGGCAGGTGGCCTTCGGGCCGCTGGTCGAGAACGTGCACCGCAGCGGCATCCTACGCACCAGCGTGTACCCGGCGGCTGTTCCTTCAGCCACCGAGGCCCGGGCCCGGGAACTGGCACATGCGGTGGCCGAAAACTGGGCCTTAGAAGGCCTGATTACCCTGGAATTCTTCCTGTTGCCCGGCGGCGAACTGCTGGTCAATGAAGTCGCGCCTCGGGTCCACAACAGCGGGCACCTGACCCAGGACGGCGGCGGGGTCAGCCAGTTCGAGGCTCAGGTGCGGGCTGTTCTGGACCTGCCGCTGGCCGACTGGCGGCCCCTGCATTCCTGCGCCATGGTCAACGTGGTGGGCGTGGAGGACGAAAGTGGTCAGGCGCGACATCCCGACTGGGCAGGCATCGATGCCCTGGAGGGCACCCGGGTGCACCTGTACCATAAGGACTGGCGTGCCGGGCGCAAGCTGGGGCACGTGAACCTGGTTGCCTCCGATCAGATCACGCTGGGTCCACGTCTGAAGCAGCTTGAAGCTTTGATTCCCTGAAGAGCTACGCCTTGGGTGAAGGCCAGCGAAAAGCGCTTTAAATGTCCCACCAGCGCGGCCTCACGGCGCGTCAGATGCCTGCACCTAGCCTGAGGTATGAAGCGTTATTTGCTGCCCCTCCTGACGCTGGCCCTGGCAGTGCCGGCACAGGCAGCCCAGTCCGGTAAATCCCAGCCCTTCAAGCTGATTCTCAAAACCAGTGAGCAGAAGATCCAGAAAGGCAGAGTCACCGAGCACCCGATCGTCAAATCCTGGACCGTGCCGGCTGCCGGCATCGCGGCCAGTAAAAAGCACCGTAAGCTCAGCACGACCCTGGTCCCGCTTCTCAACCGTATCGAAAAGCAGGTCAACGCCCGCAAGCCCGAGCCCGCCGTTTTCCGCAACGTGAGCGGCCGCTGGATTGCCACCGACCAGACCGGCTGGCTTTTTGACCGGGACCGCACCAAGGCCAATCTGCTCATGGCTATCCGCAGTGGCAAGGGACAGGCCCAGGTCGCGTTCAAGGAAATCCGGCCCAGGCGCAGTGTGGCCCTGCTGGCAAAGCGCGGTGTGCGAACCCACGTGGCCACCGGCAGCAGCAGCTATGCCGGCAGCCCCAGCTTCCGTGAGAAAAACATTCTGGTGGGGGCCAGCAAGCTGGACAACTTCTTTATCGCCCCGGGCCACGAATTCAACTTCAACGAGGAAATCGGGCAGATCGATGCCAGCACCGGTTTCGTCAAGGGGTTTGTCATCACCGGCGGGACCCTGGAAAAAGAGGACGGCGGCGGCATCTGTCAGGTCAGCACCACCATTTTCCGGGCACTGTACAAGGCCGGCCTGCCCATCACCGAGCGCCACGAACACAGCCACCGCGTCAAGTACTACGACCCGGTCGGCTTCGAGGCCACCGTGTACGCCCCCGCCAAGAACCTGCGCATGAAAAACGACACCGGCGCCTACCTGATGATCCAGGCTGGCTGGGACACGGCTGCCAAGACGGTGCGGTTTGATGTCTTCGGGGCCAATACCGGGCGTACGGTAAACATCAGCAAACCCTCGATCACCAGATTCAAGGCGCCGAAAAATCCCAGCTATACGGCTGATCCCAATGTGGCGCGGGGTGCACGCCGCCTGCTGGACACTCCGGCGCAGGGGATGACCAGCGTGCTGCGGCGGACCATCAAGGTTAAGGGGAAGGTCATCAGCCGGCATACCCTGAAAAGCACGTATGAGCCCTGGGGCGCGGTGTATGGCGTCAACCCCAAGGACAGGCGCCTGAAATCCAGATCCTGAATCCTGCTGAGTTCTTCTCGACTGACTCCACCGAGCCCTGTCCGGCCCTCTGGCCTGGCAGGGTCTCGCCATGGTCCGGCTTCTGCCCGGTTGACCTGTAAGCGGTTCAGTTGCAGTTCCAGACAATGTGGCGCCCAGGTAAAGTGCGGCATGCTTTCGTCCGCCTCTTTTCATGAGCTGCCCCCGGTTCCCAGCGAACTGCGCACGCCCAGGCTGCTGCTGCGCGCCCCGCGTCCGGAAGATGCGTCTGCGGTCCATGCAGCCATTCAGGCGTCGCTGCCAGAATTACGCGAATGGATGGTCTGGGCCCAGAACCCGCTGGACCTGGCCGGGACCGTGGACAACCTGACCCAGGCGGCCCAGGCCTACGCCTCACGCGAGAATCTGCGTCTGCTGGTCTGGACCGCTGACGGCACGGAACTGGTGGGCAGCAGCGGGTTTCACGCCCTGGACTGGCGCGTGCCCAAAGGGGAGATCGGCTACTGGATCTCCACGCCACACACCGGGCGCGGCTACGCCCTGGAGGTAACGCGCGCCCTGACCGATCTGGCCCTGGAGACCCTGGGCCTGCGCCGCCTGGAGATCCGCTGCGACGCCCGCAACGAGCGAAGTGCCCGTATTCCACGGGCGTTGGGGTATCAGCTCGACGGCTGCTTGCGTCATGACGCCGTGGCGGCGAACGACCCCTCCCAGCTGCGTGACACGCTGGTGTTCAGCGTGGTGCGCTGACCGGCACACCCCGGCAGTTCTAATCCACGGCCTACGGAAGAATCCGGGTGCCGGCCTCTCCCCGTGCGGCGGCGGCCAGGACGCCAGCACGCATGCCGCTGGCAATCGTAGCGAAGGGGGCGCCCCGGTCCAGGGCGTCCAGAGCGGCGCGGACCTTGGGGATCATGCCGCCGGCAATCCAGCCCTCTGAAATCCCGGCTTCGACCTCGGCGCGCCTCAGCAGGGAGGCGCGGCTCTGTGGGTCGGGAAACGAGCGGTACACCCCGTCCACATCAGTCAGGAAGATGATGCCTTCGTTCAGGGCGCCGGCCACTGCACCTGCGGCGGTATCGGCGTTGACATTCAGGGCCTCGCCGTCCGGGCCCAGGGCGACGCAGCCCACCACCGGCGTCAACCCGGCGCCCAGCAGGGTGCGCAGCAGGTCGGCGTTCACAGCGGTAACCCGCCCCACCCGGCCCAGCGCAGGGTCCAGAACCTCGGCGCGCAGCAACCCGCAGTCGCGGCCCATCAGACCCACGGCCTGCCCCACATCCTGACTCAGCTGCTTGTTCAGCTGGCACAGCGCCATCTCCACCACATCCATGGCGTCCGGCGTGGTGACCCGCAGTCCATCCCGGAATTCACTGGGAAGCTGCCGGGCCGCAAGTTCGCGCTCGATCACCGGGCCGCCCCCATGCACTACCACGACCATCAGGTCACGGCGCAGTGCAGCGATCTCGGAAGCCACCGCGCGTCGCAACTCCAGGCTTTTCATGGCATTCCCGCCGTACTTGACGATCACGCCGGCAGTGTAGGGCATGGCTGGTCTGGACTTCCTGCCCCCCGCTGTTGATGGTCAGAAAGCCGACCTGCCCAGGCTGGTCGGCCCTCTTCAGTGAGGCACGTAGCTCAGATTGGGGGTTCCGGCAGGGTCCCGGGGGCTGGTGTCCTCCGGCGTACTGGAAGCAGGTGAACTGGGCTGCAGAGTCTTGGCGTACCAGGACATGACCGGCCGGGCGTCAAGCGTGAAGGTAAATCCCTGCCGTTCCCAGAAGCGTGCTCCGCGCGGATTGTCGCCCAGCACGCTTGCCAGAAGCCGGGTGGTCCCGCGCGGCAGCCGGGTTTCCAGATTGCGGATGGCCTGCTCGCCCAGGCGCTGTGACTGGCGGCCCTCTGTGATGAGCAGCAGGTTGATGGTGAGATCTCCAGGCTCGGGGAAATCCAGTTTGTAGTCCAGGCTACCCACCAGCTCCCCATGGTCATCGTGCAGCAGTTCCAGGCGGCGGCGGGGGTCAAGCAGGGCAATCTCCACATCCCGCTCGACCTCTTTCTGGGAGGGCACGCGGGTGCCCAGTAACGTGAAATATCCGGGAGCCTCGGTGTACAGCCTGTAAAGCAGCGGCGCATGGTGGAGCGCCAGCGGCGTGGAGTTCAAGGTAAAGCCTCCCGTCCGGCGAGGCGGGTCAGTAGCTGAGAAGTATGGACTGCCGGACTGCCCTGAGCATACCTGTCGCGCAACCTGGGCGGCAGTATCTGCGATATCAGGCGCATTGAGCTACATTTCACGCTGTGGAGGGGGGTATACGCTACCCTGGCTGGATGACCCCGCTGTTCTCTGCCCGCCCGGGCTTTTACCGTTCCCGCCTGGGCTTACCCGGCGCCGTCCTGGCGCCTATGGCGGGGTACAGCGACGCGCCGCTGCGGCAACTCGCTGCGGAACAGGGGGCGCTGTGGACCGTCAGTGAGATGATCAGCGCGCGTGGGCTGGTGATGGGCGGCGACTCTGAGAACCTGTCGCTGGGTCGTCCCTTCGAAGGTGAAACCAACCGGGTCGTGCAGCTGTTCGGGGCCGAAAGTGAGCTGCTGGCGCGCGCCGTACAGAAGGTCGAGGCCTGGTTTACCCCGGCGGCCATTGACCTGAACATGGGCTGCCCGGTGCCCAAGATTCGCGGCAAGGGCGGGGCCTGTCTGTTGCAGACACCGGAAGTGGCCTTCGAACTGGTGCAGGCCATGAAAGCCGCCACCACCCTGGACGTCAGCGCCAAGATCCGGCTGGGCTGGGATCATGACCGCAGTGTCGAAGTCGCCCAGGGGCTGGCCGCCGCCGGGGTAAACCTGATTACCGTACACGGACGCACCAGTGCCCAGCGCTATACCGGCGAGGCCGACTGGGAGGCCATTGCCCGGGTGGCTGCATCGGTGGACGTGCCCGTGGTGGGCAGCGGGGACATCCGCAGCGCGGCCCAGGCGCGCTCGCGTCAGGCGATGGGCGTGGCGGCCGTCATGATCGGGCGCGGCGCCGTGGGCAACCCCTGGCTGTTCCGGGCGCTGGCCACCGGAAACGACCACTTTCCCTCCGCTCAGGAGCGGGCCCGAACAGCGCTACGCCACGCCGAGTTGCAGACCCGGTTTTATGACGACGATACCGTCCGCCTGACCCTGCGTCCCCTGCGTAAGGTGCTGCCCCAGTATCTGCCGGACCGCCCCGAGCTGCGCGACGATCTGGTGCAGGTGGTGACCCTGGCCGACGTCGAGCGGGCCCTGGCACCGCTGCTGGCCCCCCCCGGTGGGGCGGTAGCGCCCGGTCACAGTGCAGCGGTGCCCGGCGGGGAGTATGCTGGGTAACGCCCATGAACGCCCACGAGTACTACGCCTATCTGTCCGCTGCCCGTGAGCAGCTGTGGAACTTTCTGCGGGCGTTGCCGGCCGAGGAGCTGGGCCGCGACCTGATGCCTGAGGGTGACCGCTTTCACAACATCAAGGATCTGCTGCTGCACATCGCAGATGTGGAAGACCACTGGGTCCATACCATTGCCCGCGGCGACGGGGTGGACCGTGACGGACAGTATGCGCACGACTGGGTGATCCCGCGCGCCGAGCAGTACGACCTGGGCTGGATCATCGCCTATGGCCGTGAGGTCGGGGCCCGGACCCACACCTTTCTGGGCAGTGAGCCTGATCTGCACCGCAGCGTGAAGCTGGTTCAGGACGATCCGCACAGCGACACCGTGACGCTTGACCAGCTGATGTGGCACGTGATGACCCACGAGGTCCGCCACACGGCCCAGATCGCGCTGATGATCCGCCAGCTGGGCCACACCCCGCCGTGGCTGGACTACATGCGCTTCGCGCGCCCGCAGGTGACGGCGGCGCAGAGCGGCGGCCTGGAACCGGACGCCGACTTCCCCGAGCAGGACGACCTCTGAGATCAGGGGCTGCATAACGGACGCCGGGCAAACTCGCCCGGCGTCTTCATTGTGGGGATTCCCGCAGGCGGCCAAGAGCAGCCTTAGAAACGGAGTCACTGGCCACGTGTAACCCCCTGATGCCTCTGTTTCTGGCCCGTCAGGTCAAGCGCGGGCCTGCGGCGCGGACTGCAGCCGCGGGCCGTTTACAGGATGCGCTGACCCAGCAGGCTGGCGGCCATACCCACCATCACTTCTGCCGTCTGGTTGTGGGTATCAAGCACCGGATTTACCTCCACGATATCCATGCTGGTCACGCGGCCGGACTCGCACAGCAGCTCCATCAGCAGGTGGCCCTCGCGGTAGGTCAGCCCTCCCGGTACCGGCGTACCGACCCCGGGAGCCACCGACGGGTCCAGGGCGTCGGCATCGAAGGACACGTGCACGCGCTCCACGCCCGAAAGGCGTTCCATGGTCTCGGCGTGGATACGGGTCATGCCCAGCTGATCCACGTCCTTCATGGTGTAGGCCTTGATGCCGGCCTCGCGCAGCAGTTCGCGCTCCAGGCTGTCCACGCTTCGGATGCCGACCATCACAATGTCTTCGGCCCGCAGCTGCCACGCCCCGCCCAAGCCGCACAGCACCGGATCTCCCAGCCCGGTCAGGTGCGCCACGGGCATGCCGTGAATGTTGCCACTGGGACTGCTCTGCGGGGTGTTGTAGTCGCTGTGGGCATCCACCCAGATCACGCCGGTGCGCACGCCCTCCGGCTGGCCGCGCAGGGCGTTGCCGGTCACGGTACCCATACTGATGCTGTGGTCGCCGCCCAGGGTGATGGGAAAGACGTCTGCGCCCAGAGCCGCTACGCGCTGGGTGGTGAGCTGCGAGGTGTGCTGAATCTGTTCCAGAAATACCAGTCCACCGGTGAGGTGCTTGTCCACCGTCTCAGGAATAGGAACTGGCATGTCTCCCAGGTCCGTCACAGTGTGCCCCAGCCGGCGCAGGTGGGCGGCAAGGTGAGCGTTCCGGAGTGCGGATGGGCCCATGTCCACCCCACGGCGTCCGGCGCCCAGGTCCATCGGAATGCCCAGAATCGAAATATTCACCCGTGCAGCATAGATGCCGAATAACGCTATGCCTTAGCGCTGCAACATTATTTTCGGCGAAGGGTGGCTGGCTGCTCCTGCCGAGTATTCAGGTGAATATTCATGCTCCGGAAGCGCTGGACTGCTGCGGAGGCGCATGATCAGTCAGGCGTGCTGAGGCTGATGGGGTCGGCCTTCCGATGGACCTGGGCAATGTCAGATGGGCTCCTGCGACTCCCCCGGAGCGCTTTGGGCTGACAGGGAAAGGTCGTGCAGGAAGGTCGCCAATGAATCCTCCTGCCCGCACAGGCCTGAGGAAAGCGGTGACGCATGGGGCAGCCAGCTGGTAGAGCCGCAAGGCAAAAAGCGTTGGTCTGCAGAACCGCCGATTTTCCTGCACAGTCCCCAGAACCCGTGGTGGTGTTGCCCGACTGTTGTTCATTTTTCGCCGAAGGCAGCCGGGGTGCCTGAGCTTTCCAGGCGGCCCCGTAGGGTAGTCTGGGCCGATAGCTTCGCTCCAACTGCCAGATGACCGATCTGCCTCTCTCTGTCTCCCGCCCGCTGCGCCGCCTGCTCCTGGTCGCAGATTATGTGCATCCCTTCGTCTACCGGGAGGGCTTTCCGCAGGGTCTGCCGCCGGTGGACGCGGTGCTGGCTGCGGGAGACCTGCCGGGCGACTATCTGGAATTCCTGGCCAGCAAACTGCCGGTGCCGGTGGTGTATGTCCACGGGAATCACGCCAACGAGTTCGTCTATGAAGGCGAGGAACGTGTGGCGCCGCGCGGTGTCATCGCCGCCCACGGCCGGGTGGTGACCGTCGCGGGCCTCCGGATAGCCGGCTGGGGTGGGGTTCCCCACTACCGTGACAAAGGCAGTGGGCAGTACTCCCCCCGCCAGGCCCGCTGGGGCTTAAGACGTTTGGGCTGGCAGGCCCGGCGGAACCTGGACGTCCTGCTGACCCATGCCCCACCGGAAGGACCGCATGCCGGCCAGGATTTTGCCCACCGGGGCTGCCCGGAACTTTCGCGTTTTCTGACCGGCCAGCGTCCACGCCTGATGGTGCACGGCCATATTCACGAGTACGAGGGCCGCAAGGCCGAATACACCGACCTGACCACAGGAACCCGGGTGATCAATGCCTACGGCTACCGCGTGGTCGACCTTTGAAAGGGGTTAGACCTCCAACTTGTGGAGACCCCAGAGCTCGCCGTTGAAGAAATTTCGTGTTGCATCGCTGCAGCTCAGCCAGCTGGCTTAAGGATTGCTGTGCGTCTGGCACATGTGAGCCCACGCTTTTCAGGAGATACTTGCCCACGGCTTTCGGAGTTGCCCGCTGCGGCACGAGCGGCTTAGCGGCGAGGCCTGGAGGGAGACGCCCACCTCCACAAACAACGGGCGTGCGAGCGGGTTACCGTCGGCCGCAGGAGGGTTCGAGTCCCCCCACCCGCCACTCACAGTTTCATGACCACGCGACCGGACTCCTGAGGAATCCGGTCGCGCTGTTGTCGCCAGGAATATGGTCCTGAGCCGGCGCAGAAGCATGGATCAGCACATCGAACCTCAACCCCGTTCAGGCGGGATCGAATGTCTCCCACGGCCATGGGCTGCGGTAGCCTGAGCCCATGCGTCGTCTCGTGGTTCTTGGGCTGTGGTGCGCCGCTGCGTCTGGTGCGCTGGCCACTCCTGTGGTGCCGTTGCAGGCTGGCAGCGTCCAGACCGTGGCGGTCCATCTCAGGCTCAGTGACTGGCTGCTGAGCCGTGAAACACCCAATGAAGTCAGAGTGCACACGCCCTGAGGAACGCTCCAGGGCATTCCACATGGAGATCCCCACGATCAGCGCCCTGCCTATTTCGGTGAACTGCGTCCCCTGGCTTTGCGGCTGAACGTTCCTGTGCATGCCTCGGTGGGTCGTCATGCGGCCCGCCTGGAAGCGACGCTGTATGTCTGCCGGAAACAGCAGCGAGTGTGCTCCAGGCAGCAGCTGAGCCTGCAGGTTTCGGCGCGTGCCTCTGCAGCGCCTGCCCTGACCATCACCGACGAGCATCTGCGCCGGACATCCACGTGGCTGCCCGGAACCGGGCTCCGGGCCCGCTAGCATCCATGGGTGTCGTCTACATTCCTCTCCAATGCCCGGCGGCTGCGTGCCTTTCATGAGGCGCTGGGCTTATGCCTGCCGGATCGCCCTCAGGTGCCCACTTCAGATGTTCTGACACTGCGACGCACCCTGATTGATGAAGAGTACGCCGAGGTCACGCAGGAGTTTGCAGCCCTTACAGCCCACCTGTCGCGCGGCGAGGTACCCGCGGGCGCCGATCTGAGCGCACTGGTCCATGAACTGGTGGATCTGCTGTACGTAACCTATGGCGCGTTGGATGTCCTGGGTGTCGATGCCGACGCAGCCTTCGCCGAGGTGCATCAGGCGAATCTGGCCAAGACCAGTGGCCCTAAACGCGAAGATGGCAAGCAGCTCAAGCCCGAAGGCTGGCAGCCTGCCAACATGCGCGCCGTGCTGGAGCGCCAGTTAGAGCGGTAACCGGGTCAAGGCGAGAACGGGTCGACTCAGCTCAGAACGGAGTGTCGTCGTCGGCGACAGCCACCGGAGCAGGTCGGGCCGCGGTGTGGGCCTGCACGCGCGCCGGTGCGGGGCGGGCAGGCTGCGATGCGGGACGGGCCCCGCCTGGAACGGCATACCGCTCCTGGCGTTTTCCACCACGGAAGATGGCCAGGGTGACGTACTCGAATTCACCGTCGGCCTTCTCGCGCAGATGCTCGGGGTCGGTGCTCTTGGCACCACGCGAGAACTTGACGGCGGCGGGCAGTTTCATCTTGCGGCTGTCGACCGCTTCCAGCTCGCGGCGGCGGTAGGCATGCCCCTTATGAATAATCAGGTCCTCGCCGTCGGGGCTGGTCCATTTGCGGGCGCCGATCAGGCTCCAGTCGAAGTCAGTCTCGTTGTCCAGCGGAAACTGATATCCGCCGGTGGGAACGGCCCCGCTGGTCCAGCCCAGACGGCCGTAATGGCGCTGGACATCCAGCAGCTGGTTCTCGTGTTCGACGTCCACGGTGACTTTGGCCCCCAGGTCGGTCAGGAATTCAATATGCAGCATTCAGTGTGCCTCCTTACGTAAATAACATAACACATGCAAGGAGGCTTGCGGGAGAGGGGCGCCGTAGATACCCCTCCCAAAGCGGGCTCAGGGCTGTTCGGCCTGGGTCAGAACATAAAAGGCACGGTCGGCCTCCCGTGCCAGATCCGTGACGGTATACCCGCGGGCCATGTGGCTGGTCACGCACTCACGCAGGGCCAGTCGCCAGGCCAGGCGGGTAGAACGCTCCAGGGTTTCGCTCTGCACCGGAACCTCGGCCAGAACCTGGACAGCTGTGGCCGGCTGGTCACGCAGCCGGGGCTGACCGCCGACTTCTTCCAGCACACGCGGATCCTGTGGCTCCGGCGCAGCGTGGCCCACTCCTGGGCTGTTCAGGTCCCATTCGATCAGGAACCGGTCGGCTGGAAACGCGGTGGTCCGGTTGTCCTCCAGGGCGTACCAGTCCGGCAGGTACTGCGTGGCCCGCGCTCCCAGCTTGCCCAGGTTCAATCGGGCGTTGCGGGCCACCAGGGGATCAAAGGTCCAGGTCATGCGGCTCAGCCCCTGCGCCAAGGCACGTTCACGCTGGGCCTGCTTGAGGGCCACAGCCATTCCGGTGCCGCGCCACTGCGGCCGAATAGCCAGCAGATGGGAGTGATGCCACTGTTCGTGTGCATTCACGGCTGGAAAGCCGTAGGCGAGTCCGACCGGGACCTGCGCGTCCGGACCGCCGTCCGGGTAGGCCGCCAGCACAATGCCACCCGTTACCGCACTGACCCGGAACAGGGTGCCCGGGGTGACCTCCCGGTCGTGGTAGCCCCAGGCAGCCACCTGCACGTCTTCCAGGTCACGGAAGGCCCAGGGGTCGGACACGTCCCGGATCACAAAGCGGCGTGTTGTTTCTGTGGTCACTGCGCCCGGTGCTCCTCATACAACTCCGAGACACGTGCCACGAACTCCCGGTTGAGGGTGACGCCGGTTCCAGGGCCCTGGGGGACGGGCATCAGCCCGTTGACCGCTTCCAGGGGTTCGTTGATCACATCTGTCTCCCAGTAGCGGCTGGCGCTGCTGGTGTCTCCGGGCAGGGTGAAGTTCGGCAGGGTAGACAGGTGGATGTTGTGGGCACGGCCAATTCCGCTTTCGAGCATGCCTCCGCACCATACCGGCGCGCCAAAAGCCTGGGCCACGTCGTGAACCCTGCGGGCCTCGGCATGCCCGCCCACGCGCGAGACCTTCACGTTGATCACGCCGCCTGCGCCTAGTGCCAGGCCTTTGCGGGCATCCTGAGCGCTGGCCACCGACTCGTCCAGGCACAGTGGGGTGGTCAGCCGCGCTTGCAGGGTGGCATGGTCAACCACATCGTCCCAGGCCAGAGGCTGCTCGATATAGGTCAGTCCATATTTATCCAGCGCTCGCAGTTTTCCGGTATCCGCCAGGGTGTAGGCACTGTTGGCGTCCACGGTCAGGCGGATATCTGGAAAAGCCTCGCGCGTGGCCCGCACTGGCTCAAGGTCCCATCCGGGTTTGATCTTCAGCTTGATCCGGCGGTAGCCCTGCTCCACATGGCGGCGCACAACATCGACTGTTGCTGCTTCATCGGCCTGAATGCCCAGGCTGACCCCCACCTCGACCTGCGTCTTATGCCCTCCAAGCAGACTTCCCAGCGGAGCCCCCAGGGTCCGGGCCCACAGATCCCAGGCGGCCATCTCGACCATCGCGCGGGCCATACGGTTGCCACGGAAGCCTCCCAGGGCTGCCTCGAGCGCTTCCGGATTGGCAAAGGACTTGCCCAGAATGCGCGGCAGAAACACTTCGCGCAGCAGATGCAGTCCGCCCGCGATCGTCTCCTCGCGGTACATCGGTGCAAACTCCATGGTGCCCTCAGATACCCCCTGCAGGCCGTCGCCATGCAGCACCAGCAGCGGAACCAGCTTTTCGGTCTGAACCCCGAAACTGGTCTCGAAGCGGAACTTCAGAGGCAGGCGCACAAGCAGGATTTCGGCAGCTTCAATTCGCAGCATGTGCCGAGTATGGACTGTGCTGGCTGGCCTGCGCTGAACCCCGACCAATCAAAACAGACAGCGTCCCAGCCAACATTTTCAAACATCAAGAAGTAGGGAGGGGAGAGGAGTTGACAAGTTGAGGATGGGCCTGTATCTTTTCTGAGCCTCAAGCGAGGCGGGTTGCATGACAAGGTGAAGAGAGAACG